>JAEYTM010000039.1 GCA_023434015.1 Pseudomonadota bacterium
GGCATGCACCATCCGCAGGTCGTCGGGGCGGCCGACGCGCTGGACCAGGGTCCGGGCGGCCTGGGCCACGGCCTCGGCGTCGTCGCCGGTGACCACGGTGACCCCGCGCGCCGGCGCGGCGAGGGCGGCGGCCAGGGCTCCGTCCAGGAGAACGCCGGCCATGTAGGGCGCGGTCAGCTTGCCGCCGCCGAAACGGGCGCCCGATCCTGCGGCAAGGACGATGGATTCGAAGGTGTGCGTCGCCGCCGCCTCTGTCGCCACAGGCTCATCCCTTCTATGTTTCAGTCCGCATGACGCCCCAGGACGCCACCTTGCCGCAAGCCCAGCCCGCGCTGATCGACGGCTACGGCCGGACGGTGACCTATCTGCGGCTGTCGGTCACCGACCGCTGCGACCTGCGTTGCGTCTACTGCATGGCCGAGCACATGACCTTCCTGCCGAAGGCCGAGGTGCTGAGCCTGGAGGAGCTCGACCGGCTGGCCAGCGCCTTCGTCGCGCTGGGCGTGCGGAAGCTGCGCATCACCGGCGGCGAGCCCCTGGTGCGCAAGGGCGTCATGGAGCTGATCGAGGGCCTGTCGCGACACCTGCGGTCCGACGCGCTGGAGGAGCTGACGCTCACCACCAACGGCACGCGGCTGGCGGAATTCGCCGGCCGGCTGGCGGGCGCCGGGGTGCGGCGGATCAATGTCTCCCTCGACACCCTCAGGCCCGAACTGTTCCGCCGCCTGACGCGCGGCGGCGATCTCGCCAGGGTGCTGGCCGGAATCGACGCCGCCCAGGCCGCCGGCCTGTCGGTGAAGCTGAACGCCGTGGCCCTCAGGGACGACAACGCCGCCGAACTGCCTGAGCTGATCCGCTGGGGACATGGCCGGGGCCTGGACGTCACCCTGATCGAGACCATGCCGCTGGGCGAGGTCGAGGCCGACCGCACGGGGCAGTACCTGTCTCTGGGCGCCGTGCGCCGGGACCTGGAGAGCTTCTGGACGCTCACCGACCTGCCGCTGAACACTGGCGGCCCCGCGCGCTATGTGCGGGTTGAGGAGACCGGCGGCCGGCTTGGTCTGATCACGCCGCTGAGCCACAATTTCTGCGAGGCCTGCAACCGCGTGCGGCTGACCTGCACCGGAACCCTGCACAGCTGCCTGGGGCAGGAGGACGCCTGCGACCTGCGCGCCGTCCTGCGCGGCGGCGCCTCGGACGGCGATCTGATCGACGCCATCCGCCTGGCGGTCGACGCCAAGCCGAAGGGCCACGACTTCGTCATCGCCCGCGCCCGGCCCGCCGTCGCCCGCCACATGTCGACAACGGGAGGCTGAGCCATGGCGCGCGTGCTGCTGTTCGGCCGCCTCGGCGACCTTGCCGGCTGGCGCGAGCGGGAGATCGACAGCCCATTCCTGTCGGTCCTGCGCGAGCGCCTGGCGGGCGAGGATCCGGCGTTGGGCGAGGCGCTGGCGGGCGCCGGCGTGCAGGTGGCCCTCGACCAGGTCCTGGTGCGCGGCGATGCGGCGCTGAACGCTCGCACCGAGGTCGCCTTCCTGCCGCCGATGAGCGGCGGATGATCCGCCTCACCTTCGAACCCTTCGATCCGGGCGCCCTGGTCAGCGCGTTCTGTCAGGGGCGCGAGGAGGTGGGGGCGGTGGCCACCTTCACCGGCCTCGCCCGCGCCGAGCGGGGCGAGACCACCGTGCTGGAACTCGAGGCCTATCCTGGATTCACCGAGGCGCAGATCGGCAGGATCGCCGACCGCGCCCGCGCGCGCTTCGGCCTGATCGACCTCGCCATCCTGCACCGGGTGGGGCGGATCGCGCCGGGCGAAGCCATAGTCTTCGTCGCCACCGCGGCCGCACACCGCCGCGAAGCCTTCGAGGCCTGCGACTTCCTGATGGACTACTTGAAGTCGAAGGCGCCCTTCTGGAAGAAGGAACACGGCCCGGCGGGCGCCCGCTGGATCGAGCCGCGCGCGCAGGACCACGCCGACCTCGCCCGCTGGGATCAAGGAGATTGAGATGAATGCGCCTGCCCTGACCCCTGGCGGCCGTATCGACGAGGGCCGCACCTTCAGGCCCGTGCGCGTGGCCGTGCTGACGGTGTCCGACACCCGCGACGAGGAGAGCGACACCTCCGGCCACGTCCTGGCCGAGCGGATCACCGGCGCCGGCCACGAACTGGCCGACAAGGCCATCGTCCGTGACGACATCCCCGCCATCCGCGAGCAGGTGAAGGCCTGGGCGGCGTCCGGCTCGGTCGACGCCATCATCACCACCGGCGGCACCGGCATCACCGGCCGCGACGTGACGCCGGAGGCGCTGGAGCCGCTGTTCGACAAGAGGATCGACGGCTTCTCGGTCGTCTTCCACCTGGTCAGCTACCAGTCGGTGGGGCTATCGACCCTGCAGTCGCGGGCGACGGCCGGCATCATCGGCGGGGTCTTCGTCTTCTGCCTGCCGGGCTCGAACGGGGCGGTGAAGGATGGCTGGGACAAGGTGATCGCCGCCCAGCTCGACAGCCGCCATGCCCCCTGCAACATGGTCGAGCTGATGCCGCGGCTTCTGGAAGCCTGACGGGGGGCGGGTGAGCAAGCTGACCCACATCGACGAGACCGGCCGCGCCCGCATGGTCGACGTCTCCGACAAGCCGGCCACCGCCCGCGAAGCGGTCGCCGAAGGCTTCGTGCGCATGGCCGCCGGCACCCTGGCGCTGGCCCTGTCCGGCGAAGGCCGCAAGGGCGACGTCCGCGCCGTGGCGGAGATCGCCGGGGTGATGGCCGCGAAGCGGACCGCCGACCTGATCCCGATGTGCCATCCCCTGGCCCTGTCCAGGGTGGAGGTGCGGGTCGAGCCGGAGGAGGCCGGCCTGCGGGTCACCGCGCGGGTCAAGACCACCGGCCCCACCGGGGTGGAGATGGAGGCCCTGACCGCAGCTTCCGTCGCCTGCCTGACGCTCTACGACATGCTGAAGGCGGCCGAGATGGGCATGGTCATCGAGGGCGTCCGCCTGCTTGAGAAGACCGGCGGCAAGTCCGGCGACTGGCGCGCATGAAGCTGCTGACCGTCGAGGACGCCCGCGCCCGGATGCTGGCGGAGGTGGCGGCCCTGCCGGCCGAGACCGTCCCGCTCGCCGACGCCATCGGCCGGGTGCTGGCCGAGGACGTCGCCGCCGTCCGGGCCCAGCCGCCGTTCAACGCCTCGGCCATGGACGGCTGGGCGGTCCGCGCCGCCGACACGCCCGGCG
>JAEYTM010000224.1 GCA_023434015.1 Pseudomonadota bacterium
TGCCAAGGCCGTGGCGCGGGGCGGTCT
The DNA here is from genome assembly GCA_023434015.1 of Pseudomonadota bacterium. GTDB lineage: Bacteria > Pseudomonadota > Alphaproteobacteria > Caulobacterales > Caulobacteraceae > Phenylobacterium. Next base: position 28 of record JAEYTM010000224.1, read on the forward strand.
GGAGGTGCGTGTCGCCCAGGCGGAGACCTTCTCGCGCATCGAGTTCCGCGGGCCCGACGGCGCGCGCGCCACCAGTCGGCGTGACGGTCAGAACGTGGTCTTCAGCTTCGGCCGTGACGGCGATCCGGATATCGCGCGCCTGCGCACCTCGCCGCCGCCCTGGATCAAGGGCGCGGAGAAGCGCCGGGTCGGGGGGCGGCTGGAAGTGGTGGTGACCCTGGCCGACGATGCGGAGGCCCGGGTGGGTTACGCGGACGGGGCCGCCTATCTCAACGCCTTCGAGAAGCCCGCCCCGCCGCCGCGGCAGGTCGCTGAGGTCGAGCCGCCGCCGCAGGAGCCCGAACCGGCACGGCCGGATCCGATACCCGCCGGCGGCGTGGTGCGGATGGACGCCAAGGTGGTCAACGGCCAGGCGCTGCTGTCCTTCGCCTGGGCCAATCCGGCCGGCGCCGCGGTCTTCCGGCGCGGGGACGCCGTCTGGGTGGTGTTCGACGCGCCCGCCACGCTCGACGTCTCGGCCGCGCCGAAGGGTCTGCGCCAGTTTGGCGGGGTCCAGGCCTTCCGCGGGTCCGACTATGCCGCGATCCGGATCGACGCCGCGCCGGACGTTCCGCTGTTCGCCACCGCTCAGGGCCCCGTCTGGACCATCGCGCTCGGGCCCGGCGACCAGAGCCAGCCGTCGATCGTGCGGGTCAGCCGCGACGCCACCGAGGGGCCGGCCACCCTGAGGGCGCCGGTCGCCGGGGCCACCCGCGTGATCCGCCTGTCGGACCCCGAAGCCGGCGACGTGGTTTCGGTGGTCACGGCGCTCGGCCCGGCCAAGGGCCTGCCGTCGCGACGCGACTTCGTGCAGATGGCGCTGTTGCCCTCCATCCACGGCCTGGCGGTGGAGTCGCACATCGAGGATCTGAAGGTCCTTCGCCAGGGCGACATCGTCCGCATATCCCGCGACCGTGACCAGGGCCTGACCCTCTCGCCCCGCTGGGCCAGCCAGGACCGGGCGCAGCATGAGATCGGCGCGCCGGCCCCTGCCTCCATGCCGGCGCTGATCGACTACGAGAACTGGTCGAAGACCGGCGAGGGCGGCTTCCTCGCCCGCTATAACGCCCTGCTGTCGGCCGCGACCGCCGAGGCGGCCAATCGCGACAAGCAGGCGCCGGTGGCCGCCCGCATGGCTCTGGCCCGCTTCCTGGTCGGGTCGGAACTCGCCTTCGAGGCTATCGGCGTGCTGAACGCGGCGGCCCGCGTCCACCCCGAGCTGCTGGAGGACCCTGAGTTCCGCGGCCTGCGCGGCGTCTCCCGGGTCATGGCCCGGCGCTACAAGGAGGCCGAGGCCGACTTTTCCTCGCCGGTGCTCAGCGAGGACCCGTCCACGGCCCTGTGGCGCAGCTATGTCGCCGTCCAGCAGGCCCACTGGGCCGAAGCCCGCACCCAGTTCGCGCGCGGCGCCGAGGCGTTCGCGCAGTTCTCGCCGACCTGGAAGGCCCGCTTCGCCCGCGCCGACGCCGAGGCGGCCCTGGCGCAGGGCGACCTGGTGGGCGCCGAGGCCCGCATCCGCCTGGCGCTGACGGACGAGGCCGACCCGCTGGAGCAGCTGGCCACGCGCCTCGTCCAGGCCCGCATCATCGAACTGCAGGGCAACAAGGACCGGGCGCTGAGGATCTATACGGCGATCGCCGGTGCGCCCCTGGAGTCCCTGTCCTCGCCGGCGCTGCTGCGCGCCACCCGCATCCGCCTGGAGACAGGCAAGATCACGCCCGTCCAAGCGGCCAATGTGTTCGACGGCCTGCGCTACCGCTGGCGAGGCGACGCGACCGAGCTGGAGACCATCCGCGCCCTGGGCAAGCTCTACCTGGATCAGGGCCGCTACCGCGAGGCCCTCGAAGCCCTGCGCTCCGCCGGCCAGCGCATGCCGGACCTGCCCGAAGCCCTGCAGCTTCAGGCGGACCTGAACGCGGCCTTCCGAGCCCTCTTCCTGGACGGCATGGCCGACGGGCTGGAGCCGGTGCAGGCGTTGGCGATGTTCTACGATTTCAGGGAGCTGACGCCGCTGGGCGCCGATGGCGACCTGATGGTTCGCCGGCTGGTCCGCCGGCTCGTCGACGTCGATCTGCTCGACCAGGCGGCAGAGCTGCTGAAGTACCAGACCGACAACCGGCTGGACGGCGTGCCGCGGGCCCAGGTCGCGACCGACCTGGCGCTGATCTACCTGATGGACCGCAAGCCGGAACAGGCGATCCAGGCGATCAATTCGTCCCGGACCACCATCCTTCCATCGGCCCTGATGGCGGAGCGCCGGCTGGTCGAGGCCCGGGCCTGGTCCGGCGTGGGGCGGCACGACGCGGCCCTGGAGATCATCGAGCGCGACACCTCCAAGGAGGCTCAGGACCTGCGGGCCGAGATCACCTGGAAGCAGAAGAGCTGGGCCGCCGCCGGTCCGCTGTTCGAAAAGGCGCTGGGCGAGCGGTGGCGCAACACCGCTCCGCTGTCGAGCGAGGACGAGGGCAAGCTGCTGCGCGCCGGGGTCGCCTACAGCCTGGCCGGCGACGAGGCGGCGCTGCTGCGGCTGGAGCGGCAGTACGAAGGCTTCTACGAGCAGGCCAACAACCCGGAGGCCCTGAGGGTGGCCCTGTCCGGCGCCCCGAGCGGGCGGCTGAGCGTCGCCGACTTCGGCCGCGTCAGCGCCGACAACGAAGCCTTCGCCGGCTGGGTGGCCAAGACCAAGGACCGCTTCCGCACCAAGTCGGCGCCCGCCGCTCCCCAGAAGGCGCAGGCCGTCCCCGCGGCCAAACCCGCCGCGCCCCCGGCCGCCCCCGGCCGTCAGGCCCAGGCCGCCCGCCCCGCCGCACCCGCGAAGGGCTAGCTG
>JAEYTM010000280.1 GCA_023434015.1 Pseudomonadota bacterium
ACCACTGGGATCTCCGCGCATCGAGGGAGACATCCTGATTCAAAATGGGCGCGCCCGAAGTCGCAGCGGCCCGATCGATGTCTGTCAACAGCGCGCTAAATCCGCACGAGGCCAGATGGCGCTGAAGCGCCGCAGAGTCAAGGTGATCCGCCTCCAGACGAAGACGAATGATCTCCCGGGTCAGCGGCTCGAGGGCCGATTCGCCGAAGCCGCGCGCGGTGAAGACATCGTCCATATGGCTGTCGAGAACCGTCGGATCTTCCAGGGCGAACCGGGCCAGGGCCGCGGAGACGGCGTCGACGCCCTGGGCTAGGCGCCGGGCGGCGGCCTTGGTCTGCGGCGTCGGGAGAGGATCCACCCAGGCGCCGGGCTTGCCCCGCCCCTGCCCAGGCCGCCAGGGGGCGTGACCGCGGACACCTTCGCCACCGCCGCGGCGCTCGTCGCGCGCCTTTGCGAATACGCCGTCAAAACGTTCCAGCAGAGCGTCGCGGTAAGCCTGCTGAAGATCCTTGTCGGCGATGCCCCCGGCCAGCTGACGCAGCCGCCCCTTCAATCCAGCCCGACGCTCGGGCGTGTCGAGGGGTTCGAGATCGTGTTCGCGGCGGAACAGGGCGTCCACGAAGGCGGTGGTCTGGGACAGCTGCTGCCTCAGGGCAGCCGGGCCCTGCTCGCGCAGCACCTCGTCCGGGTCCTTGGCGTTCTCGACGATAGCGAAGCGAAAACTGCGTCCCGGCCTCAGCAGCGGCAGCGCCCGATCCATCGTCCGGGACGCGGCCTGACGGCCGGCGCGGTCGCCATCGAAGGACAGGGTCGGCTCGGGGTGGTGGCGCCAGAGGATCTCCATCTGGTCCTCACCCAGCGCCGTGCCCATAGGCGCCACGGCCGGAACGCCCGCCCGGTGGCAGGCGATGGCGTCCATGTAGCCCTCGACCACCACCAGCGGCAGGCTCTCGCCGGCCGGCGCGGCGGCGAGGATCTTGCGGGCTTCCGCCAGGCCGTAAAGGTGGTGTCCCTTGTGGAAGACGCTGGTCTCGGGACCGTTCAGATATTTGGCGCGGGCCTGGGGATCCATCGCCCGGCCGCCGAACGAAACCACCCGCCCTCGGGCGTCGGCGATCGGGAAAATGATCCGGTCGCGGAACCGGTCGTAGGGCGCGCCGCCCTCCTCCGGCGCGACCAGCAGGCCCGCCTCGACCAACTCCGCCGGCCGGGCGCCCTTGGCGACGAGGTAGTCCTTCAGGGCGGTGCGGCCGGCCGGCGAGAAACCAAGGCGGAACCGGGCCCACTCGCCCTCGGGCAGGCCGCGCTTCTCCAGATAGGCCCGCGCCTCGCGGCCGACGGGGCGGCGAAGCTCCGCCTCGAACCATTGGGCGGCGAGCTCCAGCCAGTCCGACAGGCCCTGGCGTTTCTTCTCCACCTCCGCCGCGCGGGGATCCACCGCAGGCAGCGCCAGCCCGGCCTCGGCCGCCAGAGCCTCCACCGCCTCGCTGAACGACAGCCGCTGCGTCTCCTGCAGGAAGGTGATCAGGTCGCCGCTCTTGCCCGAGGAGAAATCGAAGAACTGCCCCTTGTCGTCGTTGACGTAGAACGACGGCGTCTTCTCCTTGGTGAAGGGCGACAGGCCGACATATTCGCGCCCCTGCTTGCGCAGCTTCACCGTCTTGCCGATCACGTCGGAGGGGCGAAGACGGGACTTTATCTCGTCGAGGAAATGTTCGTCGAAGCGCACGCGGCGATCCTAGCGCGGCTTGGCCGTCTACGTCAGGCCCCGCACCCAGGCCGGCAGTTCGGAGATCGACGAGAGCTCGGCGAAGCGGGGATGCCCCTGCGGCGCGTCAGCCAGTTCGTGCGCCCAGGTGATCGGATAAGGCACGTAGGCGGCGTAGCCGCCCGCCTCCAGGGCCGGCAGGATGTCGGACCGCATGGAGTTGCCGCACATCACCGCCTCGGCGGCCCCGGTGCCGTGGCGGGCGAAGACCCGCTCATAGGTCGAGGCGGTCTTCTCGCTGACGATTTCGACGGCCGCGAACAGGTCCCCGAGGCCCGAGGCGGCCAGCTTCTGCTCCTGGTGCAGCAGGTCGCCCTTGGTGATCAGCACGAGCCGGTAGAACTGGGACAACTCGGCCAGCGCCTGATCGACGCCCGGAAGCGGCTCCACCGGCTCGTTCAGCATTTCGCGGCCGGCGGCCAGGATATCGGCGACGATCCGGCCGGGCGGCTCGTTGCCGGTCAGCTCCATCACCGTCTCCAGCATGGAGAGGGTGAAGCCCTTCACGCCGTAGCCGTAAAGCCGAAGGTTGCGCCGCTCGATCTCGGCCAGGCGGGTGTCCAGCACATCGACCGGCGCCACGTCGGCCAGCAGCGACCGGAACCGGTCGTGGGTGAGCCGGAAGATGGTCTCGTTATGCCAGAGCGTGTCGTCGGCATCGAGGCCGACCGTGGTGATGCGCATGGTCGCCGCTTAGCAGATGCGCGAGAGCGGCGGAACGTTCAGCCGCCGCACGCAGCGTGCGCCCCACGCACCCGCTGGAGGGAGGCCGGAAACCGAGCCAGATGCGCCGCGGGGCGGACCGGCCTCGGCGCCAGGTCGCCGCCGCAGTTCGGGCAGACGCCGCCAAGGCGATTCTCAACGCAATCGGTACAGAAGGTGCACTCGAAGGTGCAGATGCGCGCGTCGCGGCTGTCCGGCGGCAGGTCTCGATCGCAGCATTCACAGTTGGGACGCAGGGCGAGCATGGCGCGGTCCTCCTCGGCGGAGGGCCATGATGTGGCGCCGGCGCCGTGGACGCCAACGACATCCGCGCCTCGTTTTCGGACGGCCCGCCTCTGCAGCGTCGTGGCGCATTGACCGCGCCGATGGGAGACCCTACCTACGCGACCGTTTGAGCGGGCCGACGGGGTTCACCCTCGCCCGCTTTTTTGCGACCCTTCCGTCGAGCCCCAAAGGAGCCCCCCATGAGCCGCGACCTCTTGCCCGGCGTCACCGGCGTGCTGGCCCTCGCCGACGGGACCATCCTCCAGGGCGTCGGCGTCGGCGCGACCGGCGAGGCGGTGGGCGAGGTCTGCTTCAACACCGCCATGACCGGCTACCAGGAGATCCTCACCGATCCCTCCTACATGGCGCAGATCGTCGCCTTCACCTTCCCGCACATCGGCAACGTGGGGACCAACGTCGAGGACATCGAACAGATGTCCGGCTCGGCCGAGACGGCGGCCCGCGGCGCGATCTTCCGCGACGTCCCGACGCCGCCGGCCAGCTGGCGCGCCGATTCCGACCTGCAGACGTGGATGGCCCGCCGCGGGGTCGTGGGCCTGGCCGGCGTCGACACCCGCGCCCTGACCCGCGCGATCCGCGAGAGCGGCATGCCGCATGGCGTGATCGCCCACAGCCCGGACGGCGCCTTCGACCTAGAGGCCCTGGTCGCCCGGGCCAAGGCCTGGGACGGCGTCGTCGGCGCGGACCTCGCCAAGCAGGCCTCCTGCCTGCAACCGTTCGTGTTCGAAGAGGGCCTGTGGAGCTGGCCGGAAGGCTACGGCACCGTCGCCGAGCCGAAATACGAGGTGGTGGTCCTGGATTACGGGGTGAAGCGCAACATCCTGCGCGGCCTGCGCTCGGTCGGCGCCCGCATCACCGTGGTGCCCGCCTCGACCACCGCCGAGGAAGTCCTGGCCCGCAAGCCGGACGGCATCCTGCTGTCGAACGGTCCCGGAGACCCGGCGGCCACCGGCCAGTACGCGGTTCCCGAGATCCGCAAGCTGGTGGACAGCGGCACGCCGGTGTTCGGCATCTGCCTAGGCCACCAGATGCTGTCGCTGGCTCTGGGCGCCCGCACGGTCAAGATGGAGCAGGGCCACCATGGTGCGAACCACCCGGTGAAGGACCTGACCACCGGCAAGGTGGAGATCGTCTCGATGAACCATGGCTTCACAGTCGACCGCGACAGCCTGCCCGAGCCAGTGGTGGAGACCCACGTGTCCCTGTTCGACGGGACCAACGCCGGGATCGCCTTGAAGGATCGGCCGGTGTTCAGCGTCCAGCATCACCCGGAAGCCTCACCCGGCCCGACCGACAGCCTCTATCTGTTCGAACGCTTCGCCGGCTTCATGGACCAGGCTAAATAGCCACGAAAAAGGGCGCTTCCGGCGGAAGCGCCCCATTCGACCTTCCGGACAGAGCCGTCAGGCTGCGGCCTTCCGGGGTTTGCGAGCGGCGGCGCGCTTGGCCTGGGCGGCTTCGAGGCGCGCGGTCCGGCGCTGTTCGGCCACCTCCTCCAGGGCCGGCAGCAATTCGGCGGCGGCGGCCTGCTGTTTCTCGTCACCCTGTTCGTGCAGGCGTCGGGCGTTGACCAAGAGGTTGATCACCTGGTCGTCGTCCATGGTCGGAATTTTCTCAAGCAGGCTCATACAAAAGGTCTCCACGATCCGGCGTCGCCCACGGCGCCGCCTGTAAGACAATATGGGTGAGCGGGCGTTTAGTTGCCGCTTCGCAGGGGAATTTTTCGCTCTCTTGCCTCGCCTGCGGAAATCATCCACGGTGCGCGCCATCGAATTCGTCGCGGTTCGGCCGACTATCCCCGTTCAAAATATTGAGCGCCGGACCTGCCTTCCGTTCCTGAGCGAACTTTGATCGACTGCGCAAATGCTTGCACTAGTCGGAAATATCCATCGAAGGACTTAGAACTACATGGCTACCGGCACCGTTAAGTGGTTCAACGGAACCAAGGGCTTCGGCTTCATCCAGCCGGATGAGGGCGGCCCGGACGTGTTCGTTCACATCTCCGCCGTCGAACGCGCGGGGCTTCGTTCCTTGGACGAAGGTCAGAAGATCACCTACGAACTCGAGCGCGATCCGCGCAGCGGCAAGACGTCCGCGGGCCAACTCCAGGCCTGAGCTGGGAATTTGCGGGGCGCGAGCCTCGCCAAGTCACCCGAAGGGCCGGCGCTGGCGCCGGCCCTTTTTCTTTGTCCGATTCATCGCGGTTTGGGCGACCTGCGTGCTTGCGTGAGCCGGGCTACCCCTCTACATCCGCGCCTTAACCTGTAGTTCTGACCGACAGCGGGCGCGCCCCTGCGCGCGACCGCTCATTTGCGCGCGAGATCCATGCCCAAACGCACCGATATCTCCTCGATCCTGATCATCGGCGCGGGCCCGATCGTCATCGGCCAGGCGTGTGAGTTCGACTATTCCGGCGTGCAGTCGTGCAAGGCGCTGCGCGCCGAGGGCTACCGGATCGTGCTGGTGAACTCGAACCCGGCGACGATCATGACCGACCCGGACGTCGCCGACGCCACCTACATCGAGCCGATCACGCCGGAGATGGTCGAGAAGATCATCGCCAAGGAGCGGCCGGACGCCCTGCTGCCGACCATGGGCGGCCAGACGGCCCTGAACACCGCCCTGGCCCTGGAGGCCTCCGGCGCGCTCAAGAAATACGGCGTCGAGATGATCGGCGCCCGCGCCGACGTCATCGACAAGGCCGAGGATCGTCAGAAATTCCGCGACGCCATGGACGCCATCGGGCTGGAAAGCCCGAAGTCGAAGGCGGCCCATACGCTCGACGAGGCGATGGAGGGCCTGGAGTTCGTCGGCCTGCCGGCCATCGTGCGGCCCTCCTTCACCCTTGCCGGAACCGGCGGCGGCATCGCCTACAATGTCGAGGAGTTCCGCGAGATCGTCGAGCGCGGCCTTGACCTGTCGCCGACCACCGAGGTGCTGATCGAGGAAAGCGTCCTCGGCTGGAAGGAGTATGAGATGGAGGTCGTCCGCGACAAGGCGGACAACTGCATCATCGTCTGCTCCATCGAGAACATCGACCCGATGGGGGTGCACACTGGCGACTCGATCACCGTCGCGCCGGCGATGACCCTGACGGACAAGGAATACCAGTGGATGCGCCACGCCTCGATCGCGGTGCTCCGCGAGATCGGTGTGGAGACCGGCGGCTCCAACGTCCAGTTCGCGGTGAACCCTGCGGACGGCCGCATGGTGGTGATCGAAATGAACCCGCGGGTCTCGCGGTCCTCTGCCCTGGCCTCCAAGGCCACCGGCTTCCCGATCGCCAAGGTCGCCGCGCGGCTGGCGGTGGGCTACACCCTCGACGAACTGATGAACGACATCACCGGCGCGACGCCCGCCTCGTTCGAGCCGTCGATCGACTACGTCGTCACCAAGATCCCGCGCTTCGCCTTCGAGAAGTACCCGGGCGCCGAAGCCCTGCTCAGCACCTCGATGAAGTCGGTCGGCGAGGTCATGGCTATTGGCCGCACCTTCGCCGAAAGCCTGCAAAAGGCGTTGCGCGGCCTGGAGACCGGCCTCACCGGCCTCGACGAGATCGCCATCGAGAACGCCGACGATGCGGAGATGGGCCATGCGGCCATCGTCCGCGCGCTGGGCCAGCCGACCCCCGACCGCTTGCGGGTCATCGCCCAGGCGTTCCGCCACGGCCTGAGCGTCGAGGACGTCAACGCCGCCTGTTCCTACGAGCCCTGGTTCCTGCGCCAGATCGAAACCCTGGTCCGCGAAGAGGCGACGATCCGCGCCAACGGCCTGCCGACCACCGCTCAGGCGTTCCGCGCCCTGAAGGCGCAGGGCTTCTCCGACGCCCGCCTGGCCCAGCTGACCCACACCACCGAGAAGGAAGTGCGCGAACAGCGCCGCGCCCTCGGGGTGCGGCCGGTGTTCAAGCGCATCGACACCTGCGCCGGCGAATTCCGCGCCGACACGCCCTACATGTATTCGACCTACGAAAGCGGCGTGCTGGGCCAGCTTCCCGACGACGAGAGCGAGCCGTCGGACCGCAGGAAGGCGATCATCCTCGGCGGCGGCCCGAACCGGATCGGCCAGGGCATCGAGTTCGACTACTGCTGCTGCCATGCGGCCTTCGCCCTCGACGAGATCGGCGTCGAGTCGATCATGGTCAACTGCAACCCCGAGACGGTCTCGACGGACTACGACACCTCGGACCGGCTCTATTTCGAGCCGCTGACCGCCGAGGACGTGCTGGAGTTGATCGACGTCGAGCGCGCGCGCGGCGAGCTTCTCGGCGTCATCGTCCAGTTCGGCGGCCAGACGCCGCTGAAGCTGGCGCAGGCGCTAGAAGACGCGGGCATCCCGATCCTCGGCACCTCGCCGGACGCCATCGACCTGGCGGAGGACCGCGAGCGCTTCCAGCAGCTGCTGCACCGCCTCGACATCCAGCAGCCGGTCAACGCCATCGCCCGCAGCCGGGACGAGGCCTTCGCGGCCGCTCACAAGGTCGGCTATCCGGTCGTGATCCGGCCCTCCTACGTGCTCGGCGGCCGGGCGATGGAGATCGTCCGCGACGACGAACAGCTCGATCGCTACATCCGCACGGCCGTGCAGGTGTCCGGCGACTCCCCGGTGCTGATCGACCAGTACCTGTCCCGCGCCACCGAGGTGGACGTCGACGCCATCTGCGACGGCGACGGCGCGGTCTTCGTCGCCGGGGTGATGGAGCACATCGAGGAAGCCGGGGTCCACTCCGGCGACAGCGCCTGCTCGATGCCGCCTTTCTCGCTGCGCGACGAGACCATCGCCGAGCTGAAGCGGCAGACCGAGGCCATGGCCCGGGCGTTGAAGGTGCGCGGCCTGATGAACGTGCAGTTCGCCATCGAGGAGCCGCACTCGGCGAGCCCGCGCATCTTCGTGCTCGAGGTGAACCCGCGCGCCAGCCGCACCGTGCCTTTCGTCGCCAAGACCATCGGACGGCCGCTGGCGGCCATCGCCGCCAAGGTCATGGCCGGCAAGACGCTGGCCGAGTTCGACCTGGTCGAAAAGCCCTACGAGCACGTCTCGGTGAAGGAGGCGGTGTTCCCGTTCGCCCGCTTCGCCGGGGTCGACACCATCCTCGGCCCGGAAATGCGCTCGACCGGCGAGGTCATGGGCCTGGACTGGGTGCGGCCCGGCGAGGCCGACCGCGGTCCCGCCTTCGCCCGCGCCTTCGCCAAGAGCCAGTTGGGCGGCGGGACCATCCTGCCGTCGGCCGGCTGTGTCTTCGTCTCGGTCAAGGACGCCGATAAGCCGTGGATCCTTGAGCCGGTCCGCCTGCTGCTTGGCGCCGGCTTCCGCATCCTCGCCACCGCCGGCACGGCCAGCTACCTAGCTGACGAAGGGCTGAAGGTGGAGGTGGTGAAGAAGGTCCTCGAAGGACGGCCGCACATCGTCGATGCAATGAAGAACGGCGGCGTGCAACTGGTGTTCAACACCACCGAGGGTAAGCAATCCCTGGCTGACTCCTTCGAAATCCGCCGCTCCGCCCTGATGATGAAGATCCCGTACTTCACCACCGCGGCCGGGGCGCTGGCGGCGTCGCAGGCGATCGTGGCGGTCGCGGCCGGCCCCCTGGAAGTCCGCCCGCTGCAAAGCTACGCCTGACGATCACCCACTCTTTGATTGACCGCCGTTCGGTGCGGGCGCAACCTCAGGTCATCGCCTGGCTGTGACAGGCGCAAGGGGCGCGTCCGACGGCCCGGTGAATTGGCTTAGGGAATGCGTCCGCGGCGCCTGCCGCAGTCTGGCTGGGGAAACCTCCCCGCCTACAGATTGCGAGGAACGCGTATGCATACCGAGCACCATGATGAAGTCCGCCATCACCGTAATCGTCACCTGGCCGAACGCCTGGAAGGCATCGTCCCCGTCCTGATGTTGGTGGCGATCGCCATCCTGGCCGTCGGATTGGTCTACGGCATCATGACCACGGACTCGACGCCGGCCTGGATGCGGTAGACGGTGC
>JAEYTM010000293.1 GCA_023434015.1 Pseudomonadota bacterium
GGGTTCACCCCGCGGGCGGTTTTCTATCCTCCCCGATGTGATGCGGCCCGGCGATGACGGGCCGAAAGCGTGAATTGGAATACGGTTATGGATCGCAGGAAATTTCTGACGGCTTCGGGCGTTCTGGCCTCGGGCGCGGCGATGGGCTCCCCCGCCCTGGCCCAGGCGACCGGTCCCGCCTATTCGGGCGAAAGCCCGCTTCGCCCGCTGCCGGAATATACGCCCCAGCAGCAGTACCGCGTCGGCTACACCAGCAACACGCGCGGCGGCTGGGAAGGCAATCCGTGGAAGGGCATGAGCGAAGCCCGCGAAGTCGGCTTCCGCTATTTCGAGATCTTCGGGAACACCTTCGGCGCCGCCGCTCCTGGCCGGCCGCCGGTGACCTGGGAAGTCTATTATCCGCATGACGCGGAAGGCCTGATGCGCCGCGCCTTCGACCTCGGCGTGCAGTTCGTCTCGATCGGCGGCGGCGCCGCCGGCGGTTCGACGGCGTTCCACGATCCGGCCCAGATGAAGGACGTGGTGGACAACCACTTCAACATGGCCCGCTTCAGCCGCCGCTTCGGCAACACCGTCTGGAAGACCAACCTCGGCCCGCGCCGGCCCGAGGGCGGCGCCACCCTGGCCGACCTCAAGCAAATGGCGATCACCTGCACCGAACTGGGCAAGCGCATGCGCGAAGAACTCGGCATGCGCCTGGCGATCCACCCGCACCTGGGCAACCAGCTGCAGGACGAGCGCGAAACCACCTACATGATGGAAAACACCGACGAGAAGTACGTCGGCCTGGCGCTCGACACCGGCCACATCACCATGGCCGGCATGGACCCGGTGGCCTTGGCCAAGAAGCTCGGGAAGCGCGTCCTCGAGTTCCACCTGAAGGACGTGCACCCGAAGGATCTGGGCGGCGCCAAGGTGGTTCCGTCCCGCAGCGTCGACATGATGAAGGAGCCCTACTTCTTCCCGCTCGGCCGCGGCGGCGTCGATTTCATCGCCCTGAAGGCCCACCTCGACAGCATCGGCTGGCGGGGTTTCCTGAACGTCGAACTCGACACCTCTCCGTTCGTCTCGCCGAAGGAATCGGCGCGGGTCTCGGCCAACTACATCGAGAAGACTCTGAACATTCCGCTCTAGGGCGGACCGTTCCCAGGGAAGAGGACCGCAGCCTGTGCTGCGGTCCTTTTTTTATGGCCGTGGCGTGGCCGGGTCCGGCCCGTGAGCTGGCGCCCGGCGTGCGATCGCGCTTCACCCCGTGAGAGATGGGCAAGAATTTCGGCGAAGGGCAGCAAGAATATATTGAATGTTCCGCTGCACAGTCGACACTCCCCTCAAGAGGACCGGAGCATCATCGTAGTCCTCGTCAAAATTGGGGGGAAATAGAATGCGTCTGATTTCGCGACGCGGCGCCCTGGCGCTGCCACTGGTCGGGTTCCTGTTCGCCAAAATGGGCGGCCGCGCCAAGGCCCAGACGGCCATGGCGCCCGGCGACACTGAGTGGCGCACCTATGGCGGCGACCTGGCGAACACCCGTTACTCCGCCCTCGACCAGATCAACGCCGAGAATTTCGACAAGCTGGAGGTGGCCTGGCGGCTGAAGTCCGATCCGTTCGGCTTCCGCCCCGAGTACCAGTTCGAAAGCACCCCGCTGATGGTCAAGGGCGTGCTCTTCTCCACCATCGGCTCGCGTCGGGCCGTCGTGGCCCTGGACGCCGCCACCGGCGAACTGCTGTGGATGCACCGCGAGGACGAGGGGCGGCGCGCGGCCAATGCGCCGCGCCGCCTCGCCGGCCGCGGCCTGGCCTACTGGACCGACGGGGTGGAGGAACGGATCCTCTATGTCACCATCGGCTACCAGCTCGTAGCCCTCGACGCAAAGACGGGCCAGCGGGTGGCGAGCTTCGGCGAGGCCGGCAAGGTCGACCTGAAGCAGAACTTCGACCAGGAGGTCGATCTGGAGACCGGCGACGTCGGCCTGCATTCCACCCCCTGCATCGCGAAGGACGTGGTGATCATCGGCGCGGCCCATACCGCGGGCAACGTGCCGAAGACCATGAAGAACGTGAAGGGCTATGTGCGCGGCTTCGACGTCCGCACCGGCAAGCGGCTGTGGATCTTCCACACCATCCCGGTGAAGGGCGAGTACGGCTACGACACCTGGCTCGACGGCACGGACAATATCGGTAACGCCGGCGCCTGGGCCCAGATGTCGGTCGATGAGGAGTTGAACCTCGCCTACTTCGGGGTCGAGTTGCCGACCGGCGATACGGTGGGCAAGTACCGCCGTGGCGAGGGGCTGTTCGGCGAAAGCATCGTCGCGGTGGACCTGCACACCGGGGTCCGTCGATGGCACTACCAGACCGTCCATCACGGCCTGTGGGACTACGACATTCCCTGCGCCCCGATCCTCGTCGACATTCCGGTCAAGGGTAAGATCGTCAAGGCGCTGGCCCAGCCGACCAAGCAGTCGTTCCTCTATGTCCTGGATCGCGAGACGGGCAAGCCTGTGTGGCCCATCCCGGAGAAGCGCGTGCCTGCCGGCGACGTGCCGGGCGAGTGGTACGCGCGGACCCAGCCCACTCCGACCATACCCCCGCCCTACGACCGCCAGGGCTTCCAGGAACACGACCTGATCGACTTCACGCCCGAGTTGAAGGCGCAGGCCCTGAAGATCTTCCGGAACTACAAGTCAGGCCCGCTCTGGACGCCCCCTTCAATGGCCACGCCGGAAGGCACCTGGGGCACCCTGACGATGCCGCACCTCACCGGCGGCACCAACTGGCCGGGGGGCTCCTATGATCCGGAGACCCACATCGTCTACGTCTATTCGAAGACGCAGCCCGACGTGATGATGGCTGTGCCGAACACCAACAGCGAGCAGTCAGATTTCGACACCATCAATGTGCGCCGCATCGACGCGCAGCGCGACGGCGTCCAGGCCGGCGCCCTGACGATCGACGGCATCCCGATGATCAAGCCGCCCTGGGGCCGCATCACCGCCATCGATCTGACCAAGGGCAGCATCAAGTGGCAGGTCGCGCACGGCGAGACGCCCGACGAGATCCGGAATCACCCGGCGCTGAAGGGCGTTACGGTTCCGCGCACCGGCCGGCCCGGATCGCTGGTCGGGACCCTGACCACCAAGTCGCTGGTGATCTGCGGCGAGCCCGGCTTCTTCACCCTGCCCGACGGCCGCCGCGGCGCGATGCTTAGGGCCTATGACAAGGCGACGGGCGAGGAGAAGGGCGCGGTCTACATGCCGGCGCCGCAATCCGGCGTGCCGATGACCTATATGCTCGGCGGGCGGCAATACATCGTCCTGCCCATCGGCGGCGGGACCTACAGCGGCGAACTGGTCGCCTTCCGCCTGCCGCGCGCCTGAGCCGAACGTAAAAGCGGGGGGGGGCCGGCGGGTGCCCCCCCCCGCCGGCAGGTGGG
>JAEYTM010000312.1 GCA_023434015.1 Pseudomonadota bacterium
GACGGGCGGTGCGAACCCCACGAAGCCTAGCCTATTAGATCGCGCCGGCCGCGACAGCCAGCATCGGCAGGGCGCCCAAGAGGACCACGAGGTTCATCAGCAGGCGGTCGAACCGGTTCATCAGGGAGGAGGTCATGATCTGTCTCCGTAAGGGGCTGCATGGCAGCCGGTGATTTGAGGCGGGCCGTCCCGTCTCCATGTCGATAGTCAATACGCCCTTGCCGCTTTTCGATCATCTTAATATCGAGTAACGATATTAAACTTTCGCAATGCAACTGCGCCCGCGAAGGGTATGGTCCCGCGCCGTGAGGAGTGACGATCATGGCCCTGACGCTTGAGCCCGGCGCGAAGCTGGTGGTGGCGACCCACAACCCCGGCAAGGCGCGCGAACTGGCGGAGATCCTGGAGAACCGCTTCGAGCTGGTGACCGCCGGCGACCTCGGCCTGCCGGAGCCCGACGAAACCGAATCCACCTTCGTCGGCAACGCCCTGCTGAAGGCCCGCGCCGCCGCCGAGGCCAGCGGCCTGGTCGCTCTGGCCGACGATTCCGGTCTGTCGGTGGCGGCTCTGGAGGGCCAGCCGGGCATCTATTCCGCCCGCTGGGCCGGGCCGGAGAAGGATTTCGACGCGGCGATGAAGAAGGTCGAGACGCGGCTGGAAGAGGCGGGCGCCACCGATTTCGCGGCCTGGTTCACCTGCGCCCTGGCCGTCGCCTGGCCCGGCGGGCCGGCCGTAGTGGTCGAGGGGCGCGTCGACGGCGTGCTCACCTTCCCGCCGCGCGGCGGGCGCGGCTTCGGCTACGATCCGATCTTCCAGCCGGCCGGGCTCGAGCAGACCTTCGGCGAGATGGAGCCGGCGGCGAAGGACGCGATGAGCCACCGGGCCCTCGCCTTCGCGAAGCTGAAGGCGGCGCTCTTGTGAGCCAGGCGCCCGCGTTCGGCGTCTATATCCATTGGCCCTACTGCGCGCGCATCTGCCCCTACTGCGACTTCAACGTCTTCAGGGATCGCGGCCGGGAGGGCGAACAGGCCGCCCTGGCCCACGCCATCGTCGCCGACCTGGAGGCGCAGGCGGCTCTGACCGGCCCGCGCACCCTGACCTCGGTCTTCTTCGGCGGCGGCACGCCTTCGCTGATGGACCCCGCCTGGGCGGCCGAGATGATTGAGACGGCGCGACGGCTGTGGTCCCCGGCGCCCGACGTGGAGGTGTCGCTGGAGGCCAATCCAACCGACGCCGAGGTCGACCGTTTCGGGGCGCTGGCGGCGGCGGGGGTCGGCCGGCTGTCGCTGGGCCTGCAGTCGCTGGACGACGCGGCCCTGGCCTTCCTCGGCCGTAACCACGACGCGGCGACCGCGATCCGCGCCGCAGCAGCGGCCGCGCGCGCCTTTCCGCGCCTGTCCGTCGACCTGATCTACGCCCGGCCCGGCCAGACGGTCGCCGCCTGGAGCGACGAGCTGCGCCGCGCCGTCGACCTGGGCGCCGAACACCTGTCGCCCTACCAGCTCGGCATCGAGGCTGGCACCGCCTTCGAGCGGGCGGTGCGGCGCGGCCTGTTCACGCCGATGGACGCCGACGCCGGAGCCGATCTCTACGACACCACCCAGGCGGTGCTGCAGGATCTCGGCTTCGACGCCTATGAGGTCTCCAACCACGCTCGCGGGGCGGCGGCCCGCTCGCGGCACAACCTCGTCTACTGGCGGGGCCTGGACTATGTCGGAGCGGGCCCTGGCGCCCACGGGCGGATCACCGTGGACGGGGCCCGCCAGGCGACCGTCGCCGCCGCCCGGCCGGCCGACTACATCGCCGGGGTCCGGGAGCAGGGCGTGGGCTTCGCGTCGCGCGAGACCCTGAGCGCGCGAGAGGCGGCGGAGGAGCGACTGCTCAGCGGCCTGCGCGTCACCGAGGGGGTCCCGCTGGCCGAGCTCGCGGCGCTCGCCATCCCGCCGGAGAAGGTCGCCGACCTCGTCGAGCTGGGTCTGCTGGCCGAGGATCCACAGCGGCTGCGCGCCACGCCGGCGGGGCGGCTGGTGCTGGACCGGCTCACCGGCGAACTGGCCACCTGACCGCTTGCGTTTGCGCTCCCGACCGGCGAAGCCTCGGTCATGGCCCGCGTCCCTCCGCCCCCGCTCGACGACGTCCCGCTCGCTCCGGGGCTCTATGTGGTGGCGACCCCGATCGGCAATCTGCGCGACATCACCCTTCGCGCCCTCGACGTCCTGGCGGCCGCCGACCTCGTGATGGCCGAGGACACCCGCGTCTCGGGCAAGCTGCTCGCCGCCTATGGGCTGCAGGCGAAATTTCTGCGCTATGACGAGCATGTCGCCGAACAGAGCCGCCCCCGGATCATGGCGGCCCTGGCGGAGGGCCAGCGGGTCGCCCTGATCTCGGACGCGGGCACGCCGCTGGTCTCCGACCCCGGCTATCGGCTGGTGCGCGAGGCGGCGCAGGCGGGCCATCCGGTGATCCCGGTGCCGGGGGCCTCGGCCCTGCTGGCCGGCCTGTCGGCCGCCGGCCTGCCGAGCGACCGCTTCCTGTTCGCCGGCTTCCCGCCGCCGAAGTCGGCGGCGCGGCGCGGCGTCCTGGAGGAACTGGCCGGCATCCGCGCCACTCTGGTGTTCTTCGAGGGCGGCTCGCGCCTGGCCGCCAGCCTGGCCGACATGGCCCAGGTGCTCGGCGACCGGGAGGCGGTGGTGGCCCGCGAGCTGACCAAGCTCTATGAGACGCTCTATCGCGGCCCGCTCTCCGCGCTGGCGGCCGACCCGCGCCTCGACGCGCCCAAGGGCGAGATCGTTATCCTGGTCGCCCCAGGCCGGGAGGAGCAGGCCAGCGCCGCCGACGCTGACGCGGCCCTGGTCAACGCCCTGAAACGGCTGAAGCCTGCGGACGCCGCGGCCGAGGTGGCGCGCGAACTCGGCCTGCCGCGCCGCGACCTCTACCGCCGGGCGATGGAGCTCAAGGGGTGAGCCGGGCCCGCAGCCTGCGCGGCGCGGC
>JAEYTM010000349.1 GCA_023434015.1 Pseudomonadota bacterium
CTTCGACCCCGCCGTGGTCGTGGAGGTTCCCGACGCCAGCGGACCGTCCACCGGCACCGCCTTCTCCGTCGCCCAGTCCGGGGTCTGGATCACCGCCCGGCACGTGGTCGAAGGCTGCGCCCAGACCGCCATCGTGGTCGGCGATGGCCGCGGGGTCGCCGCCCAGGTGCAGATCGACCCGCGCAGCGAGGCGGCCATCCTGACGACCGACGGCGGGGCCCCGGCCCTGCCGCTGGCCCTCGGCGCGAGTCTGCGGCGTGGCGAACGCGCCTTCCACCCCGGCTATCCGCAGGGACAGCCCGGCGAGGCGACCTCGCGTCTGCTCGGTCGCGAGAACCTCGTCGTCCGGGGACGCGGTGCGCGGACGGAGCCGGTGCTGGTCTGGGCCGAAACGGGCCGCACCGAGGGCCTGCGCGGCACCCTCGGCGGCCTGTCGGGGGCCCCGGCGCTGGACGCCGAAGGTCGGGTGATCGGGGTGACCATCGCCGAGTCCCCCCGGCGCGGGCGCATCTATACGACCACCCCGGAGACCACCGACGCGACCCTGGTGCTGACCGGGCGGCGTTTCGCCGCCGGCGCGCCGGGCCAGACGGTCACGCCGGACAACTACTTCCGCGTCGCCGACAGCCTGCGCCGCGACCTTCGGGTGGCCCAGGTCGTGTGCCTGGCGACCTAGGCCGGCGCGTCGGCCGCCGGTCGCGTCGACTGTCGCGAAGCGACGATCAGGGCCAGGATCACGGCGACCACGCCGATCCCCGCCGAATAGACGAAGAACACGAAATAGCCCGCGCCGAGAGCCTGGGGTGAGACGCCTGAGGTGGCCGCACCCGCTACATAGGCGTCGGGGGGCAGGCGCACGAACAGCCCCTTGAGACCGGCCAGAGCGCCCCCCGCATCCGCGGCGCGGGCCGACGCCTCGACGATGCGGCCCGACTGAGAGGCGACCAACTTTCCGGGCAGGGCGTAGAGCGACGAGAACAGGGCGTACTGCGTCGCTGTGAAGCCCAGTGACGTCAGGCTGGACATGTAGGCGATCAGGCAGGTGCCGGAGAACCCCGACGCGACATTGTCCACACCGATGGCGATGAACAGGGCCGGCAGATCGGATCCCTGCAGCGCCAGCCAGGCGAACACCAGATTGCTCAGGGGCCCGGCGAAGGCGCCGATGACCAGTGCCCGCAGCAGGCCGAGCTGGGCCACCGCCCAGCCGCCGAAACCGACCCCGAAGACGGTCATGACCACGCCGAACACCTTCCGCACCTCGGCGATCTCGGTCTTGGTGTAGCCGAGGTCGGCGTAGAACGGGTTCATGATGTTGAGCACGAAGTCGGACAGCCGGTAGACGCAGATCAGCGCCAGGATCAGCGCCGCCACACCCCGGTAGCGGACCAGGAAATCCCGCAGCGGATCGCCGAGCGCCGCGGCCAGGTAGATTCCCGGCCGGCTGCGCACCCCCGGGATCGGGCAGGCCGCCAGGACCACGACCCCGAGGCCCACGGCGACCGCGGCCAGTTGGAAGTAGACCCCCTGCGGCCGCATTGCCCAGGCCGCGCTCACCGCCTCGCCCCCGCCCGGAAGACCGATCGCGGCGAGGCCGGCGGCGAGCAATGAGGCGTCGGCCGCCAGGCCCGATCCCAGGATCACGGCGCCCAGCACGAAAAGGCTCAGGCGAGCCAGCCATTCGGGCAGTTCAAGCCCGGGACGCGCGGGCGCGCCCTCGGCGTGGATCGGCCGGATGACGTGGGCCTTTTCCTTCGGCGCCGCGAGGGCTCCCGCGACGCCAACGGCCATCAGGCCCGCCATGGCGGCGTAGGAGACGTTCCAGTTGAACCGCTCCGCCAGGATCAGGGGCGCCGCGCCCGCCACGATCATGGCGATGCGGTAGCCCCACTGGTAGGCCGCCGCCATCGCCCCCTGCTTCTCGACCGACGCGGCCTCGATCCGCCAGGCGTCGATGACGATGTCCTGGGTCGCGGCGGTGAAGCCTACGAACACGGCGAAGGCGGCCATCAGGCCCAGGCTGGCGGCCGGATTGGTCCCGGAGATCAGCCAAAGGCCGAGCATCACCAGCACCTGAGTGACCACCATCCACGAGCGCCGGTGGCCGAGCCAGCCGTTCAGCAGCGGCACCCGGGTTCTGTCCACCAGCGGCGCCCAGAGGAACTTCAGCGAATAGGCCAGGGTCGCCAGAGCGAAGATCGAGATGACCTTCAGCGACAGGCCGGATTCGCGCAGCCAGAGCGACAGGGTGTCGAAGATCAGCAGGTTCGGCAGGCCAGAGGCGAACCCCAGCGCCAGCATCACCAGGGCGCGCCGCTCCAGGAACACCGCCAGGCCGCTGAGGCCGCCGCGCCGGGGTTCGCGCGCCTGCGGTTCGGCGGTCTCTGGATTCATGCGTATCTCCGGTGACGGGCGCCCCTGCGCCCGGTCAGCGGACCTTGGCGCGCCGCGCGGGAGTCGTCCAGTGAGCCCGGGCCCACCGGGTCAGGGCGGCGCGAAGCGCGTCGGGCGACAGCGGCTTGACCAGGAAGTCGTTCATGCCCGCGGCCAGGCACGCCCTGCGGTCGTCCTCGAAGGCGTTGGCGGTCAGGGCCACGATGGGGGTGCGCACACCCGCGGCGCGCAGCCGTTCGGCGGTCGCCTCGCCGGAAAGGCCCGGCATGCGCATGTCCATCAGGATCACGTCATAGGTTCCGACCCGTGTGGCCGCGATGGCTTCCTCACCGTCCAGCGCGTGGTCGACGGCGCAGCCCTCGCGAGTCAGCAGGGCGCGGGCCAGCAAGGCGTTGATCGGATTGTCCTCGACCAGCAGAACCCGCGCGCCGGGCGCGGCGGCGGCGGCGGTCCGCTCGTCCTGGGGCGCCGCCAGGGTCTCCGGCGTCGCGCCGGTGGCGATCAGGACCCGCTCGGCCAGAGAGGCGCGGCGCAGGGGCTTGATCAGGTACCCGGCGAATCCGGCGCGCCGGTAGCGGTCGACGCGGGCGCGTTCCTCCGACGCCAGCAGCACGATGGTCGGCCGGCCGTTCAGGGGCCGCAGGCGCGGCGCATCCTCCGCAAAGGCATGGTCCAGCAGCACGACGTCGCCAGGAGTGGTGCGAGCGAGCAGGGCCTCCGGCTCGGCGGCGCTCACCGACCGGCCGCCGCAGGCCTGAATCTGCCGGCGCGCGGCGTCGCGGACGATCGGATTGGGCGAGGCGATCCCGATGGTCCGGCCGGCCAGCGGCAGAGGGGCCGCTCCACTCCCCGAGGAGAGCCGCGGGAAGGCGGCCTCGAACCAGAACAGCGCCCCGCCCTCGCGGGAGGCGCCGACCCCGACCTGACCACCCATGGACTGGGCCAGGCGTCGGGCGATAGCCAGGCCGAGGCCTGCGCCGCCGAGGTGCGCATGGGCCGCGTCCGCCTGAGCGAACGCCTCGAATATCCGGTCGCGGTCGGCGGTGGAGACTCCGGGGCCGGTGTCCTCGACGACAAAGCGCAACCGCTCCTCCCCGGCCTCCGCCACGGTGATCAGCACGCCGCCCGTCGGGGTGAACTTCACCGCATTGCCGGCGAAATTCAGCAGAATCTGTTTGAGGCGGCCCTCGTCGGCGTGGATGCGGCCGGCTCCCGCCGGCGCGGCCCAGGCGACCTCCAGGCCCTTCTCCCGCGCTCGCGGGGCCAGCAGTTCAGCGACGCCGCGAAGCAGAGCCTCGATGTCCAGAGGCTCCGGGTGAAGCTCGATCTTGGCGGCGCCCAGCTTGGCGAAGTCGAGCACGTCGTTGACCAGTGTCAGCAGATGCTGGCCGCTTTCCCGCAGCGCCGTCGCGTAGGATCGCTGCTCGGCGGTCAGGCGGGTGCCTTCAAGCAAGCGGGCCATGCCGAGCATGCCGTTGAGCGGGGTGCGGAACTCGTGGCTGAGCGAGGCGAGCTGCTCCGCGCTTATGTTCGCACGCGCCGGGCGACGGGCGGCTAAGGGGCGTGGAGGTCTGCGCATCGACTGTACCCTGGCGCCGAGGGCTTAACGTCCGGCAAACCGCGGTCGATGGACGCCCCCGGACAGGGCTGCACAGCTTAGCCCCTCTGGGTTGCATCAGGCGCCGCGGCGCCTCACAAGGCGTGGACGCGATCCGCGGCCCTTGCGCGTTAAAGTAGACGAACGCCGCTAGCCGTCGTTTATTGGTCAGGTCATGCGTGGACGTTCTGACATCACTGTTGACCCGGTCGCCCTGCTGACGCCGCGCGAGCGCGAATGCCTGAGCCTTGTCGATCAGCACCTCAGCTCCAAACAGATCGCCCGCCAGCTCGGCATGTCGAAGACCTCCGTCGACACCTACTGCGACCGCGCGCGCCGCAAGCTCGGCGTCGATGACCGCTACGCCGCCGCCCGGCTGGTCCGTGAAGGCGCCGTTAACCCTGTCCTGACCGCATCAGGACAGGACGCGATCAGGACAGACAACCGACCCGACCCTTGGCCGTATGAGCCGGCAACAAGGGAGCAGGGCGATGAGCGACCGGCAGAACTTCGAGAATCGAGCGGTGATCGGACGGGCTCTTCGCCTACGCCGGGAGATCGACGACTTCGAGATCCGCTGGCCGAGCGGAGCCTCGCGGGAGGAAATGATCCCGGCCTTCTCGTGGGAGCAGCTGGAGCGGCAGCTCGTCGATCTTTCGGCGACGCCCACCCAGGCTTCGATGGCCCGGCACCTGGTGTCGGCCACCCGCAAGCTGGCGCCCTTCAAGCCGTCCGAAATGGTGTTGAGGGAAATCCTCTGCATGACCTGGGTTCTCCTCGACGAGAACTTCAGGCCGGACGCCGACTCGGGCTCGGCACAAATGATCTGAGCCCCATCGCCCGCCTTGGGGCGATCGTCGGCGTCGCGATCATCACCGCCCTGGCTTTCGGGGGGATGTTGGCGGGGCTTCGAGCGCTCCAGGATCTGGCGACAACTTTTTCCGGGATCTGAACCGGACCGAAACCATAGCCCTTTAGATTAGCAGCGCACGTGGGTCCCCGACGTGCGCAGGAGAGAACTCATGCTCAAGCAACGCCGTATGGTCGCTGAACAAATCGCCAGCGCCCTGTTTGAAGCCGAAGCCGCCATCGACGCCGCGCTCAGCAAGACCGCCGCCCTGACCGGTGTCATGCCCGCCCTTCGCCGGGACGCGGGCGCTTCGGCCCTGATCGGCCAGGACGCCGTGGAACGCGCCAGCCAGGCGATCATGTCGCTGGCCGAAGCCCGCCGCGCCATCGTCGAGACTCACAAGGAATTGAGCGTCGCGCAGGGCCAGATGGGCCTCGGCGCCGTCTCCTTCGATCCGGGCAGCGGCCAGAAGCCTGCGGTCGAGACCGGCGGCCTCGCCGCGCGGGCCCGCGGTCGCGCCCTGCGCGCGGTCGCCGCCGCCTAAGACCACGTCTACGGACGACCTGCTGTTCCCCAGGGCGCGGCAGCGATAGATTGGGCCCTCGGTTCGACCCGGGGGCCCTTTTCGTCGTGCAGTCGCTGGCGCTACCGCCGTGGTTCGGCCTGACCCTGATGACGCTCGTCTGCGGTGCGGCCGCCTGGCGCGGCGGCTGGGAGGAGCGCACCACCGCCATGGCCTTCATGATCGCCTGGATGACCACCCTGCTGGGTCGTGACCAGGCGTGGATCGGGACCCAGTGGGGAACTCTGGCGGTTGACGTCGCCCTGCTCGGCTTCCTGGTGTTCGTCGCCCTGCGGGGAGACAAGTACTGGCCGCTGTTCGCCGCCGGCTTCCACCTGCTGTCGGTGGTGACTCACATAGCCCATATGGTCGACGCCAAGGTCGGCGCCTGGGCCTACGCGACCGCGGCGGTGATCTTCTCCCAGCTCACCGTCTTCGCCCTGGGGGCCGGCGTGATCAGCGTGCTGCTGCAGCGGGCCCGGCACGACCGGGCCGCGGACGCGGCCTGAGGACGTCAGCCGGAGACGGCTGCGCCCATGCCTAAGCCGCCCGTTCCCGCGCCGGGAGCCACGCGCCGATAGATCAGCGCTTCGGCGATGTGGACGCGGCGGACGCCGTCGGCGCCTTCCAGATCGGCGATGGTGCGGGCCAGCCGCAGGGTGCGCGTCCAGCCCCGCGCGGTGAGTCCCCCGGCTTCGGCCGCCCTGGACAGCAGCGCGCGCCCCGGCCCATCCAGCGCGCAGATGGTCTCCAGCAACTCGCCGCTGGCCTGGGCGATGAGCGGCGCCCCCGCCTCGCCCGGTCCCGCGCGCGCGGCCTGCAG
>JAEYTM010000030.1 GCA_023434015.1 Pseudomonadota bacterium
GGCCTGCGCCGTAAGGGCGGCTTCCGCCCCGCCCGCCCGCCCCTCCTCCCGCCGGACAGGACCCAGGGGGTGGCCGCTCACATCCTGGCCGGCGGCTCGCTCCACAGCGCCGCCGCCCTGCCGGGCATGCCGCACCCGATGACGCTCTACGGCTGGCGCCGCCGCCATCCGGGCTTCGCCCGCGACATAGCCCTGGCCGAAATGCTCCACGACGACCGGATCGCCGACCGCGCCCTGACCCTGGCCCAGCACACCACCCCGGCCACCGCCGCCGACGACGCCCGCGCCATCGCCGCCGCGCGTCAGCGCCTCGGCCAGCTCACCGGCCGCGCCCGCGGAAGGCGGAAGGGCCCACAGGCCCCAACGCCCGAGGCCCCAACGCCAAAACGCCGGGCGCCCGAAAGCGCCTCAGCGCCCCTCGGCGTCCACCACGATGTTGACCGCCTTGCCGCGCGACAGCGGCTCCCAGCCGGCCGCGATGGCCGAGCCGATCGCCGTCGCCACCAGTTCCTCGGGGATCTGCGAGGCCTGCAGCTGCGGCGCCCCGAACCGCGGCTTGGTCCCCACCGGGAACTCGATCACCGCCTCGCGCTGGCCCTCGCCATGCCGCACGGCCAGGGCCATGCCGTGCCGCTCGTCGGGATTGATCGACCAGTGCGGCCGCCGCTGCAGCCGCCACACATAGGGCTCCCCGCCCACCTCGATCCCGAACTCAGCATCCTGCCGTCTGCGCGCCATGCCCCGACCTACCAAGCCCCACGCGGCGAGGCCAGCCCGGGGGGCGAGGGCTGCGCCGCCCGCCCGTCCGCTCCTCCCCTGCGAAGCGGGGGAGGGGGACCGCGAAGCGGTGGAGGGGGCGTCGGGCGCTAGGCGCCACCAGCCGACCCCCGCGTCCCCCATGTTCGGGAGTGGGCGCCGATCACCAGCCTCACTTGACCCTTGCCCAAGCCCGCTCAGCAACCCCACCCTCGCTATCGCCGTTACCCATCCGACCAGCCCCACGAGGCCCCCCATGCTTCGAACCGCCCTCATCACCGCCGCCGTCGTCACCCTCAGCGCCTGCGCGTCCACCGGCGGGCCGGGGCTCTATGAGCGGGAGCGGGCCAAGCTGGAGGCCGACTGCGCGGCGCGAGGCGGCATCTTGACGCCGCTGCGCGGCGGCACCGGCCGCGCGGCGACCGACTACGCCTGCGAGATCCGCGGCCCGGCCTCGCCCCGCCTGCCCTAGGGGGCGCCCCCTAGGGCCTGTCTCGCAGAGCCGGTCTGGCCGCCGGCCTGCGGCCCTCGTCCCGCAGCCTTAGCCCTGGCTGATCAGCCCCAGCTCCGGCTGGGCGCCGGCGGAGGCCTGGGTCTCTTCGGGCAGGTGGCAGGTGAAGGTGGCGCCGGCGCCCGGCTCACTCTCCAGGGCCACCCAGCCGCCGTGCAGCTCGGTCAGGCACTTGACCAGGGCCAGGCCCAGGCCCGGGCCGCCGCGCTCGCGGCCGACGAAACGGTCGAAGATGTGCGCCTGGACGTGGAAGGGGATGCCGCGGCCGGTGTCGGTGACCTGCAGCTGGATCTCGCCCAGCGCCCGGCGGGCGGCGATGGTCACCGTGCCGCCGGGCGGGGTCTGGCCGAGGGCGTTCTCCACCAGGTGGTCGAGGATCTGGGCCAGCCGCCGGGCGTCGCCGCGGATCACCCCGACGTCGCTCGGCCGCTCGACGACGATGGAGATGCGCATGGCCTCGGCCTGGGCGGTCCAGCGGCCGGCCACCGAAATCAGCAGGTCGGCGACCCGCACGTCCTCCAGGTCCAGGGCCATTTCGTCGGCGTCGATCTGGGCCATGTCGAGCACGTCGTCGATCGAGCGGGCGAGCTGGGTGGCGGCGGCCTTGACCGCGGCGGCGTGGCTGCGGCCGCGGGCCGACAGCCCCTCGGCGTCGAGCAGTTCGGAATAGCCGATGATGGTGGTGAGCGGGGTGCGCAGCTCGTAGGAGACGTTGCCGACGAAGTCGCGCTTCAGCCGCTCGGCCTCGGCCAGGGCGGCCTCGCGGGCGGCCAGGGCGCTCTCCAGCCGGCGGGCGTCGGTGACGTCGGTGAAGGCGATCAGGGTGGCGCCGTCGGGCAGCGGGCGCGACTGGTAGGCGACGATGCGGCTGTCGGAGGTGCGGACCTCGCCGCTCATCGGCGCGCGGGCCGACGGGTCGGGGTCGGCGACGCGGCCCTTCAGCTCGCGCCAGAAGCCCATGTCGTGCAGCCGCGGGACGCACAGCTCGACGACGCCCTCGAAGTCGACCGCGGTGTCGAGCTGCTGGGGGGTGATGTTCCAGAAGCTGGCGTAGCTTTCGTTGTGCAGCCGCAGGCGGCCGTCGGAGCCGAACACCGCCACCGCGTCGGTCAGCTTGTCGAGGGTGGCCTGCTGCACCTGGATGAGGGCGTTGTACTGCGCCTTCATCTTCAGCTCGCCGGTGATGTCGGAGAACAGCAGCAGGATGCCGCCCAGCGGGTGCGGCTGGCGCACGACGCGCAGGGTGCGCCCGTCCGGCAGGCTCCACAGGTCGTCGGGGGCCGCGCCGAGGGCCTCGTAGCGGTCCAGCTCGGCGGCCTTCCAGCGGCCGTAGTCCGCCGTCTCCGGCAGCCGCCGCCGCTGGCGCAGCCGGTCCAGCACCTCCGAATGGCTCGGCCGCTCCGCCAGCCACGCCGGCTCCAGCCCCCACAGCTCGGCAAACGCTGTATTGTGGAAGATCAGCCGCTTCCCCTGACTGAAAATCGCAACAGCATCCGCGATATGATTAAGCGTCTCGTCGTGCGCCTCGATGTTGCGCTTCAGAAGCTCGCGCATCTCCTCCCGCTCGGTGACGTCGTCGGTCCAGACGCCGACGCCGCCGCCGTCCAGGGGCTGGGCGGTGATGTGGAAGGCCCGCCGGCGGCCGGCGAGGGTCGACCAGCGGACGGTCTCGCGCGCCTGGCCGAGGTTGGCGGCCTCGCTGGCCAGGGCGTCGGCGGCGCGGTCGAAGGAGAGACCCCGGCGGGCGGCCTCGTCCAGGCTGGCGGCGTCTACCGTCTTCAGCCAGGGCCCGTTGACCCACACCGGCGAGCCGTCGGCGGCGGCGATCCAGGCCGGGCAGGGGCGGGCGTCGAGGAAGGCGGCGAAGCGCAGGGCGCTCGGCAGGCCCGCGTCCTCGCCCATCACCGCCGACAGCCGCAGCCAGGCCAGGGCGCCCGCCGCCCGGCCCTCGACCGAGACCGCGCCGGCCGGGCCCTGAACCTCGAAGGCGCAGGCCTCGCCCCGGTCGAACAGGGCGCGCAGCCGCCGCGCGTGGTCCGGGTCGGCGCGCATCAGGGCGTTGACCAGCGCCTGCGGTTCGGGCGCCGACAGGCCGAGCGCCTCGGCGCAGGCGGCCAGGCTCTCGACACCGGAGGCCAGCAGGGCCGGGCCGTCCTCGACCGCCAGCAGGGCGGAGTCGAAGGCCTCGGCCGAGGCGTGGGCGGTCTCGGCCCGGGCCTCCAGGG
>JAEYTM010000035.1 GCA_023434015.1 Pseudomonadota bacterium
TCCGCGGGCGAGCTCGGCGGCGGCGAACAGCAGGAACCCCAGGGCGAGGGCCAGGACCACGACCTCCCAGCGTACGGCCTGGGCCAGCAGCAGGCGCTGCTCGACAAATCCGAAGCCGGCGCCGGTGGCCTGGCGGGCGAGGTGAAGGACGGCAGCGGCGCCGGCGACCACGTAAAGGCCCGCGCCAGCCCCGCGGGCGACGTCGGTCCAGGCGAACGGTTCGCGACGCCGGGCCCGCACGATGGCGGCCGCCAACAGGGCGCCGGCCGCCAGCAGCACCAGCCAGCCGACCGCGGGGGGATAGGCGATCATCAGGTCGCCGAAGGTGTGGGCGTAGACCGCGTTCGGGGCCTTGTCCGGGAGGGCGGGCGCGAACGCCATGGCGGCCGCGGTGGCCAGCACCTGATCGCCGAGGTCCTGCAGCGAGCCCCGGTCGAGGGCCTCGGGCGTGGAGGTCGGCGAGTGGTAGTCGAACTGGCGGCCGATGAAGGCGTAGTTCAGTCCGGTGACGCCTGCGTTCCTCGCCTCGGTGAAATCGGTGTCGTTCGGCATCCGCTCGTAGACGAAGCCGAAGAGGGAGGTCGCGGCCGGGCGCACCGCGGTCCGGCGCAGGAGCCCGATCGCCTCGCCGTTCTCGGGCCCGGTCTGGAACATCTGCACCCGACCGCCCCCGCCGCGGGCCTCCATGTTGAAGACGAAGCCGATCCGGCGGGCGAGGGGATCGTCCTGGAAGAAGGCCTTGGCGCCCAGCAGGCCGGCCTCCTCGCCGTCGGTGAACACCAGCATGACGTCACGGGCCGGGACGCCCCGCGCCTTGATGGCCCGCGCGATCTCCAGCGCCGCGGCCACGCCGGCCGCATCGTCCGCCGCGCCGGGCGAGGCCGGAACGCTGTCGTAGTGGGCCATCAGCGCCACGGCGGGCGCCTCGCGGTCACGGCCGGGCAGGATGCCGACGAGGTTCCGGACGGAGCCGCCGCTGATCGCCCCCTCCGCCCACTTCGGCGCCTGCAGGGCCTCGGCGTCGCGCGCCACGACAGTGGGAACCAGCTCGCTCATCCGCCCCAGCAGGTGGTCGGCGACCGCGGCGTTGGCGGGCGAGCCGGTCGGATGCGGCCGGGCGGCGATGATCCGCACGTCGGCCATGGCGCGCTCGGCGGAGAAGTCGATGGCCGCGGCCGTGGCGGGGCGGGGTTCCGGCGGCCGTTCGCCCGCCCAGGCGATGACTGCGCCGAGGATCAAGGCCGCGGCGAGCGCGAGCAACCTTCCCATGAACCGTCCCGTCCCTTTGAGCGGAGGTTAGCCTCGCGCGCGCCAAAACGAAAACGCCCGCCGGTGAGGGCGGGCGTTCCGGGTGTTCTGGAAGCGGGTCGCGTCAGGCGGCGGCCTGCGCCTCCTGCGGGTCGCGCAGGACGTAGCCGCGGCCCCAGACGGTCTCGATGTGATGCTTGCCCTCGGCGGCGGCGGCCAGTTTCTTGCGCAGCTTGCAGATGAAGACATCGATGATCTTCAGCTCGGGCTCGTCCATGCCGCCATAAAGGTGGTTGAGGAACATTTCCTTGGTCAGAGTCGTGCCCTTGCGGAGCGAGAGCAGCTCCAGCATCTGGTATTCCTTGCCCGTCAGGTGCACGCGCAGGCCGTTCACTTCCACGGTCTTGGCGTCGAGGTTGACGGTGATGTCGCCGGTCTTGATGACCGACTGGGCGTGACCCTTGGAGCGGCGGACCACGGCGTGGATGCGGGCGACCAGTTCGTCCTTGTGGAACGGCTTGGTCATGTAGTCGTCGGCGCCGCCGGAGAAGGTTTTCACCTTGGTGTCGATCTCGGCGCTGCCCGACAGGATCATGATCGGGGTGTTGATCTTGCCGACCCGCAGCGTGCGCAGCACGTCCATGCCGCTCATGTCGGGCAGGTTGAGGTCGAGCAGGATGAGGTCGTAGTCGTAGATCTTGCCCAGATCGACGCCTTCTTCGCCCAGGTCCGTCGTATAGACGTTGAAGCCTTCGGACTTCAGCATCAGCTCGATGCTCTGCGCGGTCGCGCTGTCGTCCTCGATCAACAGTACGCGCATTCTGCTCTCCTACTGCGGCCGGTGACGCCCTGCGAATTCCGGGAATCCGGTCCGGCGCTCGCTGTGAACTTGCCAGCGAGTTAATTTAAGACTGGTTAATGGGTGGTGTCCGTCTCGACCGAATCGTTAAGCTGATTTGAGAATCGGGTTCAAGCGGCGCCGACTCGCAGCCGACTCACGGCCTCGATGAATCTTTCGTGATTGGACAGGGCGCGCGAACGCAGCCTGTCCGCGGCCCCGTCGCGACGGCTCCATCTTCATCACCCCTTAAGGGCGCGGGGGGGATTCTGCGGCCTCAAGTTGAGGGGCGTCTGGTGCAGAATCTGGTGGCCGCGATCGAGCGGCTCGATCCCCTGACCGTGTCCGGCCGCGTGGCGGCGGTGAACGGCCTGCTGATCGAGGCCCGCGGCGGCCTGACCCGCCTGGCGGTCGGCGCCCGCGCCGAGATCGACCGCGCCCATGCGGCCCCGTTGAGCGCCGAGGTGGTCGGCTTCCGCGAAACCCGCGCCCTGCTGATGCCTTTCGGGCCGGTGGAAGGGGTCGCGCCGGGGGCGGATATCCGGATCGAGCCGCAGGGCTCGGCCGTGCGGCCGACCCGTGGCTGGCTTGGCCGCATCGTCGACGCCTTCGGCCAGCCCATCGACGGCAAGGGGCCGCTGCCCCAGGGCGTCGCCGCCTATCCGCTGCGCGCCGCGCCGCCGGCCGCCCACGCCCGCGCCCGGGTGGGCGAGCGGCTGGATCTCGGCGTGCGGGCGATGAACGTCTTCACCACCTGCTGCCGCGGACAGCGCCTGGGCGTCTTCGCCGGCTCCGGCGTCGGCAAGTCGGTGCTGCTCTCCATGCTGGCCAAGAACGCCGACTGCGACGCCGTGGTGGTGGGGCTGATCGGCGAGCGGGGCCGCGAGGTCCGCGAGTTCATAGAGGAGACCCTCGGCGAGGAGGGGCTGAAGCGCGCCGTCGTCGTCGTCGCCACCTCCGACGAACCGGCCCTGAAGCGCCGCCAGGCGGCCTACATGACCCTGGCGATCGCCGAGTTCCTGCGCGACCAGGACCTGGAAGTTCTGTGCCTTATGGACAGCGTCACCCGTTTCGCCATGGCCCAGCGCGAGATCGGCCTGGCCGCCGGCGAGCCGCCGACCACCAAGGGCTACACCCCGACCGTGTTCACCGAACTGCCCAAGCTGCTGGAGCGCGCCGGCCCCGGGCCGATCCGCCCCGACGGCACGCGGGCCGGCCCGATCACCGGCCTGTTCACCGTCCTGGTCGACGGCGACGACCACAACGAGCCGATCGCCGACGCGGTCCGCGGCATCCTCGACGGCCACATCGTCATGGAGCGGGCCATCGCTGAGCGTGGCCGCTTCCCGGCGATCAATGTGCTGAAGTCGATCAGCCGGACCATGCCCGGCTGCCACCTGCCGCACGAACGCCAGGTGGTCACCGCCGCGCGGCAGGCGATGTCGGCCTACGCCAACATGGAGGAGCTGATCCGCATCGGCGCCTATCGGGCGGGGGCCGATCCCCAGGTCGACCGGGCCATCGTGCTCAACCCGGCCATCGAGGCGTTCCTCAGCCAGGACAAGGACGACGCCACCAGCCTGGACGCCTCGTTCGAGGCCCTGGCGGCCATACTCGGTGAGGCGGCATGAGCTGGGCCCAGTCCTTGATCAAGCTGGCGACCTACGAGGTCGAGGTGCTGCAAAAGCGGCTGGCCGACATCGCCGAGCGGCGCGGCGCCGAAGAGGTGCGTCTGGCGCTGCTGGCGGCGGAGGGAGAGGCCGAGGCTCTGCGCGCCGGCGATGACGCCGCCTCCGGCTGGTATCACATCGGATTCATGGACGGCCTGCGGGTCCGCAAGGCCGAGGTCCAGACGCGGATCGACGCCCTGCTGAGCGAGGAGGCTGGCGCCCGGGACGCCCTGGCCCAGGCCTTCGAAGAGCAGAAGAAATACGAACAGGTCGCCGAGCAGGCGCGCGTCCTCGAGCTCCGGGAAGCCGGCCGTCGCGAGACCGCGGCGCTGGACGAGCTGGGTCTGAGGAAGGCCGGCGGCGCGGCCCGGCGGACCGCCTAAACCGGCGGCGGGGTCAGGCGGGCGCGTTCGCCCTCGACGTCCTGGCGCAGCGCCGCCAGGTCTTCGCTGATCTTGAAGATCGCCACATAGAACTCGCAGAACGAGCGCCAGAGCAGCAGCAGGGCCGCCATGCCCAGCAGGCCGCCGACCACCATCGGAATCGCCAGCAGCAGGCCGAAGGGGAAGGGATCGCGGATCGCCACGCCCACGGCGGCGCCGATCGCGCCGAACACGCCCAGGGCGATGATCCCGAGGCCGGCCCAATAGATCAGGTGGATCACCTGATTGGTCATCAGGCGCTCGAAGGTGAGCAGGTCCCACAGGACCGTCGAGCCGGGTCCTTGTCTCGTCTGAGGTCGCCGCATCCGATTCCCACGCGCTGGAGCTGAAATGACGCCCCGGACCGAACGGCTACCAGCCGCCGGGCCGGCCTGCAACGCCGCAGACGTCGGCCAGGTTCGGTCCTAGATCGTGCCGACGGTCTTGAGACGCGCCCGGGGGTGCACCTCGTTCTGGCTCATCACCGGGGTCTGGCCGCGGAACCGCTCGACGATGGAGCGGACGTAGGGACGAATTCCCGGGCTGGTCAGCAGCACCGGCGTCTCGCCGGCCAGGGCCGCACGCTCGAAGGTCTCGCGGACCCCGCGGATGAAGTCCTGCAGCCGCGAGGGGGCGAGGGCGAGCTGCTTCTCCTCGCCCTGGCCGATCAGCGCGTCGGCGAAGGCGTTCTCCCAC
Source organism: Pseudomonadota bacterium (assembly GCA_023434015.1). Lineage (GTDB taxonomy): Bacteria > Pseudomonadota > Alphaproteobacteria > Caulobacterales > Caulobacteraceae > Phenylobacterium. Next base: position 4,875 of record JAEYTM010000035.1, read on the forward strand.
TCGGGCGTCAGCGTGACGATCGGCAGGGCCCCGTCGTCGCCGCGATAGGCGAACGAAAGCTGGCGGGCGAGGCGGGCGCGGACCTGTTCGACCAGGTTGGTGATCGAGGCGGTGTGCGGCGCCGCCTCGCCGATGCCTTCCAGGATGGCCGGCAGGTCACGGATCGAGACGCGCTCGCGCAACAGCGCCTGCAGCACGCGCTGGATGGTGGTCGCCGTGACCACCGAGGGGACAAGGTCGTCCACCAGCTTCTTCTGCTCGGGCGCGAGTTCCTTCAGCAGCTTCTGGACCTCGGCGTAGGAGAGCAGGTCAGGCATGTTCTCCTTGAGGATTTCGGTCAGGTGCGTGGTCAGCACGGTCGCCGGATCGACGATGGTGTAGCCGCGGAAGGTCGCCTCCTCGCGCAGGGTGTCCTCGATCCAGGTGGCGGGCAGGCCGAACGCGGGCTCGCGCATATGCTCGCCGGGCAGCTCCACCTGGCCGCCACGGGGGTCCATGGCCATCAGCTGCCCGAGGCGGACCTCGCCGGCGCCGGCCTCCATTTCCTTGATGCGGATGGCGTAGCCCTGGCTTGGCAGCCGCATGTTGTCGAGGATTCGCACCGACGGCATGACGAAGCCGAAGTCGGCCGCGAGGGTGCGGCGCAGGGCCTTGATCTGGTCTGTCAGCCGGCGGCCTTCCAGGTCGTTGATCAGGCCCAGAAGCCCATAGCCCAGCTCGATCTTGATCTCGTCGATGGCCAGGGTCTGGCCGATCGGCTCCTCATGGTCCTCGCCGGCGGCCAGGGGCGCGATCTCCACGGGCGCCGGCTCCATGGCCTTCTGCGACCGACGCCAGGAGAGCACCCCTGCGCCGACCGATATGGCCGCGAACGGCAGGATCGGCATGCCGGGGATCAGGGCGATGACGCCGGCCGAGGCCGAGACCATGCCCAGGCTGATCGGGTTCATCGCCAGCTGGGTGACCAGGGCTTTGTCGGCGGCCCCCTCGACCCCGGCCTTGGAGACCAGGAAGCCGGCGGCGATGGAGATCACCAGGGCGGGGATCTGGCTGACCAAGCCGTCGCCGATGGTCATCAGGGTATAGGTGGAGGCGGCTTCCCCGAGCGGAATGCCATGCTGCAGGACGCCGATCAGGATGCCGCCGATGATGTTGATGGCGACGATGATCAGGCCGGCGATGGCGTCGCCGCGCACGAACTTGGAGGCCCCGTCCATGGCCCCGAAGAAGGTGCTTTCCTGCTCCAGTTCCTTGCGGCGCTTCTTGGCCTCGGTCTCCTCGATCAGCCCGGCCGACAGGTCGGCGTCGATGGCCATCTGCTTGCCCGGCATGGAGTCCAGGGTGAAGCGGGCGGCCACCTCGGCGATGCGGCCGGAGCCCTTGGTGATGACCACGAAGTTCACCAGCACCAGGATGGCGAACACGATCACCCCGATGACGAAGCTGCCGCCCATCATCAGCTTGCCGAAGGTCTCGATGATGTGGCCGGCGCCGTGCGCACCCTCGTGGCCGTGGCTGAGGATCAGCCGGGTCGAGGCGATGTTCAGCGCCAGGCGGAACAGCGTGGCGACCAGCAGCACGGTCGGGAAGGCCGTGAATTCCAGCGGCTTCTTGATGAGCAGCGAGGTCATCAGGATCAGCACTGAGCTGGTGATCGAGATCGCCAGCAGCATGTCGAGCAGCAGCGCCGGGATCGGCAGGATCAGCAGGACGATGATCCCGACGACCCCCATCGCCAGGGCCACTTCGCCCCGGGCCACCCAGCCCCAGATCTCGCGGGCGCTCGGGGCTGCGCCGTAGCGGGAAGTCAGGCCGGTGTCAGCCATGGCTAGGCGGCGTTCGCGGCGGCGCCCTGCGGGGCGGGCACGGACACGCCGGCCTCGGTGTATTCCTTGAGCTTGTTGCGCAGGGTGCGGATCGAGATGCCGAGGATGTTGGCGGCATGGGTGCGGTTGCCCAGGCAGTGCTCCAGGGTGTCGATGATCAGCTGCTGCTCCATGGCGGCCACCGTCTGTCCGACGAAGGCGCGCGAGGCGCTTTCCGCGGCGAAGGAGGCGGCCTGGGCGGCCCGGGCGTGCGGGTCGAGGCTCGACAGCGGCTGGCCGTCGGGCAGGCGCACGGCGCCTTCCTCGATCTCCGGCCCGACCGAGAGCAGCACCGCCCGGTGCATGGCGTTCTCCAGCTCGCGCACGTTGCCGGGCCAGCGATGGACCGAGAGGCGGCGACGGGCGTCGGCGGACAGCGGTCGCGCCGGCAGGCCATTGGCGGCGGCGTACTTCTTCAGGAAATGCTCGGCCAGGGCCAGGACGTCGCCGGGCCGCTCACGCAGCGGCGGCAGGCGCAGGTTCACGACGTTCAGACGGTAGAGCAGATCTTCCCGGAACAGCCCCTCCTTCACCGACTGGGCCAAGTCCCGGTTGGAGGTCGCCAGGATGCGGATGTCCACCTTCACCGGCTTGGAGCCGCCGACCCGGTCGATCTCGCGCTCCTGCAGGGCCCGCAGCAGCTTGGCCTGCAGCCGGGCGTCCATCTCGGAGATTTCGTCGAGCAGCAGGGTGCCGCCGTTGGCCTCGTCGAACTTGCCGATGCGCCGCGCCACGGCGCCGGTGAAGGCGCCCTTCTCGTGGCCGAACAGCTCGCTCTCCAACAGGTTCTCCGGGATGGCGGCGCAGTTCACCGAGATGAATGGCCGGTTCGCCCGGCGCGACTTCTGGTGGACATAGCGGGCGATGACTTCCTTGCCGACGCCACTTTCGCCGGTGATCAGGATCGACGCGTCGGAGGGCGCGATCTGGTCGGCCATGGCGATCACCGACTGCATGGCCGGGTCGGTTACGACCATCGGGCGGTTGTCGTCGGAGACGGCGGCCAGCACGGCGGCGATCAGTTCGGCGTCCGGCGGAAGCGGGATGAATTCCTTGGCGCCCGCCCGGATGGCGCCCGCCGCTCCGGCGGCGTCGGCTCCAACGCCGCAGGCCACCACCGGCACACGGATGCGCTCGGCTTCGTTCGAGGCGATCAGGCTGGCGATATCGAGCTCGTAATCGACCATCAACAGGTCCGCGCCCTGGCCGGCGCGGAGGGCGTGGGTGGCCGCCGCGATGCTCTCCACATGGCTGACCTTGGCGCCGGCGCTCATCGCCATTTTCACGGCGGTGGACAGCTGCCCGTTCAGTTTACCGACGACCAGAAGCCGCATGGTTGATCTCCCTCGGACGCCGTGGCTCAGGCCGCGGCGTCGCCGTCCTTGATGATTTCCGTCATGGTCACGCCCAGGCGTTCGTCGACGACGACGACCTCACCCCGCGCGACCAGGCGGCTGTTGACGTAGATGTCGATGGCTTCGCCGACCTTGCGGTCCAGCTCCAGGACGCTGCCCTGGCCGAGCTGAAGCAGCTGGGCGACCGAGAGGGTCGAGCGCCCGAGGACCGCCGAGACGCTGACCGGCACGTCGAAGACGGGCGCCAGGTCGCCGGCGGTCTTGTCCTCGTCCAGCGGCGCGTCGGGCAGGCCATCGCCGCCGTCGAATTCGTCGAGTTTCAGGTCGTTCTCGGACATGGCTCTGGCTTTCAGCTCTCGGCGCCGGGGATCAGGGGTTCGGCGTGCAGACCCTCCGCGGCCAGGGCCGCTTCGAGGGCCTGGGAGACGCGGGCGGCGGCGGCGGCCGGATCGAAGGCGGCCGAGCCGTCGCCGAAGTCGAGGGTGAAGGCGTGGCAGGTCGCCGTCGGGTCGGGACGCAGCTGGATCGCACCGGCGAACCCGATCGCCTGGGCGGTCTCGTTCAGCACGCCCTGCAGGCGTTCGGCCAGTTCCGGCGCGGCCCCGACCACCAGCCGCGGCGCGGCCTCGATCTCCCGGGCCAGCGCCTCCAGGGC
>JAEYTM010000112.1 GCA_023434015.1 Pseudomonadota bacterium
CCCTGGGTCCGCCCGGCCGTCTTTCCCGTGCGGGCGGCAGGAAGTGCCGGCCGCCGCGGCAATTTATGCCGCCCGCCGCCCGCCGCCCGGCAAAAACTGCCGGGCCCGGGTGTGGATAACAACCCTATAATCCAATTATTTCCGTCAGTTGCGGCGACGCCCCGCAGGCGCCGCTCTGGCCCGCGCCTTGCTGCGTACAGGGCGGGCAAAACGCCCCCGGCCGTCAAAATGACGCCGGCTACCTTGAAAAAAGGACGAGCTGACGATGAATAGCGTCAACACCAACATCGGCGCCATGGTGGCGCTGCAAAACCTTTCCCAGACCAACAACGAGCTGCAGACCACCCAGGCCCGGATCAACACCGGCAAGCGTGTGGGCTCGGCCAAGGACAACGGCGCCATCTGGGCCATCGCCCAGAACCAGCGTGCGACGTCCAACTCGTTGAACGCCGTCAAGGAATCCCTGCAACGCGGTCAATCGACCGTCGATGTGGCGATTTCGGCCGGCGAAACCGTGTCCGACCTGCTCCTGCAGATGAAGGAAAAGGCGCTGGCGTCCTCGGACACCACGCTGGACGCGAACAGCCGCAAGGCTCTGAACGACGACTTCAAGGCCCTGCGTGACCAGATCACCAAGGCCGTCAACAACGCCGAATTCAACGGCGCGAACATGATCAAGGGAACGGCTCCGACGACCGTCGCCGCCCTGGCCAACGCCAACGGCAGTTCGACCATCACGGTCACGTCGCAGGTCATGGCCCTGGGCGTCGCCGGTGGTGCGCTGGCGACTCTCACGTCCACCGCCTCAATCGGCACCCAGACCCTGTCGTCCGGCATGATCACGATCGTCAACGTCGCGATCGCCAACGTGTCGAGCGCCCTGTCCAAGCTGGGCACCGGTTCGAAGTCGCTGGGCTCGCACCTGAACTTCATCTCGAAGCTGCAGGACTCCATCGACGCCGGCGTGGGTAACCTCGTCGACGCCGACCTGGCGAAGGAGAGCGCCAAGCTGCAGGCCCTGCAGACCAAGCAGCAACTGGGCATCCAGGCGCTGTCGATCGCGAACCAGTCCTCGTCGATCCTGCTCGGCCTCTTCCGCTAAGGCCACTGGGCGCGGGGCCGATGGCTCCGCGCCCGCAACGTGGCGGCGGGGGAGGGCGACCTCTCCCGCCGTTCGCGCTTTAAACCGGAGCACTGGCCCGCAAGGGTTCAGCGACAGGAGATATGCAAAACAAGGTTGCGAACCTCGCAGCCACGCCGGATCCCAACCTCGGGCGCAACCCGTCCCCCGGTCAGCCGAACGGCGCCCCGGCGGAGCGGCCGGTCCCGACCAAGGACACGGCGGACCTGCGACTGATCATCGAAGAGGACCAGGCCACCGGCGGCTATATCTACAAGACCATCGACCGCCGCACCGGCGAGGTGATCCAGCAGTTCCCCAGGCAGGAGGTCCTGAAGCTGCGGGAAGAGCCCGGCTACGTCGCGGGCGTCGTCATCCGCGCCAAGGCCTGATCCCGCCGGTCCCCAGAGAGCGGCTTCGACCTGATCGACCGCCCCGGCTTGCCGGGGGCGGCGCACGCCGTTGCAGCGTTAACGATCTGGACACCATGAAACCCTAGCTTTCCTTCAGCATCCGCGACTCGAACGGGGCGGGGACAGGGCGAGTTAGGAGAATCCGATGGCCATCAGCGTGCATACGAACAGGTCCGCGCTGACCGCGCTGCAGAACCTCAACAAGACCAACGACGATCTTGGCGAAGTCCAGAACCGTATCAACACCGGCCTGCGGATCTCCAGCGCCAAGGATAACGCGGCGATTTGGTCGATCGCTCAGGGCCAGCGGGCCGACATCGGCGCCCTCGGCGCGGTGAAGATGAGCCTGCAGCGGGCCAACTCGATCGCCGAGGTCTCGATGACCGCGGGCGAGTCCATCTCCGATCTGCTGGTGCAGTTGAAGGAGAAGGTCGTCGCTGCGATGGACACCTCGCTGGACGCCACGTCGCGCACCGCCCTGGATTCCGATTTCAAGTCGATCCTCAAGCAGATCAAGCAGGTCTACCAGAACGCTCAGTTCGACGGCGCGAACATGCTGGACGGCTCGATCACCCCGAGCATCCGCTTCCTCGCCAACGCCGAAGCCAACGCCTACATCACGCTCGCCGCGCAGAACATGTCGCTGGGCGGCAGCATCATCAGCATCTCACCGACCGCGTCGCTGTCGACCGTGACTCTCGCGACGGCCGTTCTGGCGCGACTGAACAGCTCGATCAGCAACGTGAACCAGGCGCTGGGCGGCATGGGCTCCCAGGCCCGGCAGATCGAGGCGCACCTCAACTTCGTCGGCAAGCTGACGGACGTGCTGGAATCAGGCGTCGGCAGTCTGGTCGATGCGGACCTGGCCAAGGAGAGCGCCAGGCTCCAGGCCCTGCAGGTCCAGCAGCAGCTCGGGGCCCAGGCCCTGTCGATCGCCAACCAGTCGCCGCAGGTGATCCTGCAGCTCTTCAAATAGCTATCCGTTGGGGCGTGACTGAGGCCCGGGCGCAGGTCGCCCGGGCTTTTCGTCGGTCTTAACGCGCTGTCAGCCCTGGCCGGCGCATGCTCGCGTCGCGGGTTTGAATCCGCGGGGGTAGGTGATGTCCATCTCGTTCGATACGAGCGTCCTCCTCGGCTATTACCAGTCCAGGCTTGGGGCGACCTCGACCGGGCTGGCCAGCGCCGCGGGCAACACGCCGTCCAAGAAGGTCGCGCCGACGGCGCCCTGGACCGCGCCTCCGACGGCGGCGGAAGCCAGCGCCCTGGTGAAGGCCGCCCTTGCCGGTCGCAAGCTGATCAACGAGAGCGCCGCGCGCCTCGACCTGCCGGGCGCGAGCGCCGATTATCGCAAGCTGTTCGCGCTCTATCAGGGACTGGGCACACTCAGCAGCGTCGCCGAACAGATCAACGCCAAGGGGATCAGCTCGTTCGAGAAGTCCCGCGTAAACGCCGCCTTCGCCAGGGGACTGGCGGAGGTCGCCACCTACCTGAAGACCACCCAGTTCGAGAGCCTCCGCCTCGCCCAGGGAACCGCGACGACCAGCGCCCGCGCCACCACCGTGGTCCCGAGGACCAAGACGGAATATCTGACCCGGCCCTTGACCAGTTCGACCGCGGAGCCGGTGCCCGCCTTCTCTGGCGACGTGAAATTCACCATATCCGTCAAGCGGGTGAAGGTGGATCATGAAGTTCAGATCGACCTTGCCGAGATGGGCGCCACGCCGCGGACGTTCGGCAATGTGGTCAATTTCATCAACGGCAAGCTGGAGGCGGCCGGCGTCGAGACCCGGGTCCTCGCGCAGCGGCTGCCGGGGCAGCCCCGCACCCTCGACATCGGCGGGAAGAGCGTCACCCTGCCGGCGACCTCGGACCAGTGGGCCCTGAAGGTCAGGGTCGGCACCAGCGAGACGGTCGGCTTCTCCGCCCCGGCCACGACCGATGCGGTCTATGTCGCCCAGAACGTCGGCGATCCCGACCCGGACAGGAATCCATCGACCCAGGACGGAGTGACCCAGCGCGAGCTGCTGAAGTTCCAGACCGACGCCACCACCGTTCCCGGGCCGCTGCAGGCGCCCGGGGCGGCCAACTGGGTTGAGGGCAGGGTGTTCGCCGAGGATCTCGGCCCCAGCGTCAAGGCGGTGCGCGCCACCGCGGTCGGACCCGACGGGGCGGTCTACGTCCTTGCCGACGTGACCAACAAGATCAACGGCCAGGACATCAAGGGCCAGCAGGACGTCGCCCTGCTGAAGTACGACTCGGCCGGCAAGCTGATGTACACGCGCACCCTGGGCGCGGCCGGCACGGCCAGCGGCCTGGCCCTGGCGGTGGCCGCTGATGGCCGGATCGCCGTCGCCGGATCGGTGGTCGGCGCCCTTGGCGGCGCCGTCGACGGGGCGATGAATTCCGGCCCCACCGGGACA
>JAEYTM010000139.1 GCA_023434015.1 Pseudomonadota bacterium
CTGGAAATCGCTGCAACGCGAGCTCGCGCGACAGGGCCTGCCGATCCCCCCGCGGCCGACCGGGGCGCGGGCCGACGACCCCGCCGCGGCCCTGGCACACGACGAGGGCAAGCGCGGCACGGTCGGGGTGGTGGCCCTGGACGTCCGCGGCGACGTGGCGGCGGGCACTTCGACCGGCGGCACGACGGCGAAGCGCTGGGGCCGGGTGGGAGATTCGCCGATCATCGGCGCCGGGACCTACGCCTCCAACGCCGCCTGCGCCGTTTCGGCGACGGGGACGGGGGAGTACTTCATCCGCCTCGCCGTGGCCCGCGACATCTGCGCCCTGGTCGAGCTGAAGGGCCTGAGCCTGCAGGCGGCGGTCGACGAGGTGGTGCAGCACAAGCTCACCGCCCTGGGCGGCGACGGCGGGGTGATCGCGGTGACGCCCGACGGCCAGATGGCCTGGAGCTTCAACACCTCGGGCATGTACCGGGCCCGCATCGCCGACGGCCGGCCGCTGCAGGTCGGCGTCTACAAGGATGAGCCGTGATGGCGGGACGCAACTGGATTCCGGTGCGCGGGGCGCAGGGGCTGCATTCGCGCCAGGCCCACGCCGACATGCCGCCCGGCACCTATGAGCGGGAGATCTCCAAGGAGGGGTTCTTCGGCCCGGCGGCGTTCATCCATCACCAACGGCCGCCGACCGGATGGACGACGTTCGAAGGGCCGCTGCGGCCGCGGGCGTTCGACCTCAACCGCCTGGCGGCTGTCGAGCCCTCTCCGTGGGCGGCCGGGCGGGTGCTGCACAACGCCGCCGTCGAGCTGCGGTTCTGGAAGCTGTCGCAGCCGATGCCGGCCCTGGCCCGCAACGCCGACGGCGACCTGCTGCTGTTCGTGCACCAGGGGGCGGGGGAGCTGTTCTGCGATTACGGCCGGCTGGACTACCGGACCGGCGACTACCTCTACCTGCCACGCGGGACAATGTGGCGACTGGAGCCGGTCCAGCCCACCGCCCTGCTGACCATCCAGGCGACGAACAGCCACTTCGGCCTGCCGGACAAGGGGCTGCTGGGCGGCCAGGCCCTGTTCGACCCGGCCATGCTGGAGACCCCGGTGCTGGACGAGGCCTTCCGGGCGCAGCAGGTCCGGGCGGGCGAGCATCGCGTGGAGATCAAGAAGCGCGGCGAGGTCTCGACCGTCACCTATCCTTACAATCCGCTGGACGCCGTCGGCTGGCACGGCGACCTGGCGCCGGTGCGGATCAACGTCGCCGACCTGCGGCCGGTGTCGAGCCATCGCTACCACCTGCCGCCGAGCGTCCACACGACCTTCGTCAGCGACCGGTTCGTGGTCTGCACCTTCACGCCGCGGCCGTTCGAGACCGACCCCGGGGCGCTGAAGGTGCCGTTCTTCCACAACAACGACGATTTCGACGAGGTGCTGTTCTACCACGCCGGCGACTTCTTCAGCCGCGACCATATCGAGGCGGGGATGATGACCTTCCACCCGAGCGGCTTCACCCATGGGCCGCACCCGAAGGCGCTGAAGAACATGCTGACCCAGCCCAAGCCGGCGACCGACGAATATGCGGTGATGATCGACGCCCGCGATGCGTTGGACCTTGGCGAGGCGGCCGCCGGCGTCGAGAACACCGCCTACGTCGACAGTTGGAAGACCCCGTGACCGGACTGAGGGAAGACCTGACCGCCGCCGCCGAGGACGAGATCGAGCGCGCCTGCACCCTGGGCTGGCGCCAACTGGTGCGGCTGACCCCCTGGGGCGACACCTTCGAGGGCTTCTCGCCGGCCGGGCGGGCGGTCTGTTTCGAGCGGAGCTATCTGTGGGAATCCTCGCCCCAGGGCGACATCCGTGTTGAGCTGACGGTGTTTCAACCGCAAGCCTACGAGCAGGGCGTCCGGCTGACCCGGGTGATCAAGCGCGAAGGTTCGTGACCAAGAAGAACACAGCGAGGAAACGATGAAGCTGGCGTCCCTGAAAGGCGGCCGCGACGGGCGGCTGGTGGTGGTCTCCAACGACCTGGCCTGGTTCACCGGGGCCGGCCACATCGCTCCGACGCTGCAGGCGGCGCTGGACGACTGGACGACCTGTGAGCCGCTGTTGCGCGGCCTGCACGAGAGCCTGGAGCACGGGGCCGTGCCGCGCGAGCGCTTCCACGAACACGACGCGGCCAGCCCCCTGCCGCGCGCCTACCAGTGGGCCGACGGCTCGGCCTATGTGAACCACGTGGCGCTGGTGCGGAAGGCCCGCGCCGCCGACATGCCCGACAGCTTCTGGACCGACCCGCTGATGTACCAGGGCGGATCGGACGGCTTTCTGGGGCCGCGCGATCCGATCCCGCTGGCCGACGAGTCCTGGGGCTGCGACCTGGAGGGCGAGATCGCGGTGATCACCGGCGACGTGCCGCAGGGCGCGGACCGCGAGGCCGCCCTGGCGGCGGTGCGGCTGGTGATGCTGTGCAACGACGTGTCGCTGAGGAATCTGATCCCCGGCGAACTGGCCAAGGGCTTCGGCTTCTTCCAGTCCAAACCGGCGTCGGCCTTCTCGCCGGTGGCGGTGACGCCCGACGCCCTGCCGGGCTGGCGGGACGGCAAGCTGCACGGCCGGCTGGAGGTCGAGCTGAACGGCCGGCCGCTGGGCGCGGCGGACGCCGGCGTCGACATGACCTTCGACTTCGCGACCCTGATCGCCCATGCGGCGAAGACCCGGGCGCTGGGCGCGGGGACCATCATCGGCTCGGGGACGGTCTCCAACCGCGGCGCCGACGGCGGGCCGGGGCGGCCGGTGGCCGAAGGCGGCCTGGGCTATTCCTGCCTGGCGGAGCTGCGCACCGTCGAGACCCTGGCCGGGGGCGAGGCGCGGACGCCGTTCCTGAAGGTCGGCGACACGGTGCGGATCGAGATGCGCGACGAACGCCGCCACACCCTGTTCGGGGCCATCGAGCAGACGGTGGCGCGGGCATGAGCCAGCAGGCGCGACAGCAGGACGAAGGGCTGAAGCTGGACGCCTATCTGCCCTATCGCCTTTCGGTGGCGTCGAACGCCGTCTCGGGCCTGATCGCCCGGGCCTACCAGGACCGGTTCGGCCTGAGCATCCCGCAGTGGCGGCTGACCTGCGTGCTGGCGCAGGAAGGCGGCATGACCCAGGGGCAGATCGTCGCCCGCACGGTGATGGACAAGGTGACGGTGAGCCGGGCGGCTCAGGGGCTGCTGAAGCGCCATCTGATCGCGCGCTCGGAGCATCCCGACGGACGCTCGCACCTGCTGGCCCTGACGGCCGAGGGACAGCGGCTCTACGCCGAGATCGCCCCGCTGGCGCTGGCCTACGAGGCCGCGCTGATCTCGGGTCTGGCGCCCGAGGAGGTGACCCTGCTCAAGCGCCTGCTGTCCCGGCTGCAGAGCGCGGCCGGCGCCCTGGCCGGAGAGGCCGAGCCGCCGTCGCTGCGGTAAGGCGGCGGATCAGTGGGCGGTCGGCTCGGCCCGGACGCCCCAGCGATGCGAACCTTCGCCGAACGGCAGGTGGAAGCCGTAGGCCGAGCGGCGCCGTTCGTCGCGCCAGTTCTCCTCGAAGCTGAGGATCAGGGCGGCCTGCAGGTCTTCGGGGATCTGCCGCACGTCGTGGCCGAGATTGCGGGCCACCTGCTGGATCACCATGCCCCGGTGCGCCTCGCCGCCGAACGCCAGCAGCACCTCACGGACCTGCCTGGCGAGCGTCTGCCGGCGGGGCGACGACTTCTTGCTGGTGCTGTTCTCGAGCGTCATCGAGGTTCTCTCCCTTGGCACGCTCAAGCTAGCCCAGGGGGATTTAGCGACGGGTTAAGGCGCAGGTTGAATGTTTGGTTAACCCACAACCTGGGGATTAGCCCGCGCCCAACGCCACCGCCGTGTGGTAGACGCCGCACGAGGCCAGATAGGCCAGGGCGACCATGTAGCCGCACATAACCCCGGTCCACGCCCACGACCCGGTCTCACGCTTGACCACGCCGAGGGTCGCCGCGCACTGAGGCGCGAAGATGTACCAGGCCAGGAACGACAGGCCGGTGGCCAGGGACCAGGACTCCGCCAGGCGCGCGCCCAGGGCCCCGACATTGGCCTCGGCGTCGGCCACCGCATAGACGGTGCCGAGCGCGGCCACCGCCACTTCGCGGGCGGCGAAGCCGGGGATCAGGGCGACCACCATCTGCCAGTTGAAGCCGATCGGGGCGAACAGCGGCTGGATCGCGTGGCCGATCATGCCGGCGAAGCTGTAGTCGATGTCCGGCAGGGTGGCGTTCGGCGGCGGGTAGGGGAAGGTCGACAGCACCCACACCAGCACCATCAGCGGCAGGATGATCCGGCCGGCGCGGGACAGGAAGATCTGCGCGCGCAGCAGCAGGTTGCGCGCGACGCTCTCGAGCGACGGCAGCTTGTAGGTGGGCAGCTCCATCAGGAACGGCTCGACCGCCCCGCGCCAGAAGACCCGGCGGATCACGAAGGAGACGGTCAGCGCGCTGGCGATCCCGGCCGCGTAGAGGCCGAACATCACCAGCCCCTGCAGATTGAGGCCGGGGCCGACCGTGCGGTCCGGAATGAAGGCGGCGATGATCAGGGTGTAGACCGGGATCCGGGCCGAACAGGTCATCAGCGGCGCGACCAGGATGGTGGTCATCCGATCGCGCTTGTTGTCGATCACCCGCGCGGACATGATCCCGGGGATCGCGCAGGCGAAGGACGACAGCAGCGGGATGAAGGCGCGGCCGTGCAGGCCGGCCCCGCCCATGATCCGGTCCATCAGGAACGCGGCCCGGGCCATGTAGCCGAAGTCTTCCAGCAGGATGATGAAGAAGAACAGGATCAGAATCTGCGGCAGGAAGACGAACACGCTGCCCAGGCCGGCGATCAGTCCGTCGGCGATGAAGCTGCGGATCAGGCCTTCGGGAAGCAGGTCACCGACCAGGCCGCCGAGCAGGCCGAACCCCGCCTCGATGGCGTCGGCGGGCGGACCGGCCCAGCTGAACACCGCCTGGAACATCAGGAACAACAGGGCGCCGAGGATCGCCAGGCCGGCGACGGGGTGCAGCAGGACGGCGTCCACCCGGCCGGTGAAGGTGTCCGGCCGCTCGGGCGGGCGCACATAGGTCCTGACGAGGCGCTGGGCCTCGCTGTGGGCGCTGCGGATCGCGGCGGCGTCCGGCTCCCGCCAGGTGTTCTCCCCGGCCAGGGCGCCGGCGCGGGCCAGCTCGTCCACCCGGGCGACCAGTTCCTCGATGCCCCGCTTCCGGGTGGCGACGGTGGTGACGATCGGGCAGCCGAGCTCGCGCGACAGACCCTCCAGGTCGATCCGCAGGCCCTGGCGCTGGGCGATGTCGTACATGTTGAGCGCCAGCACCATCGGCCGGCCGACGGCCTTCAGCTCCAGGATCAGGCGCAGCACAAGCCGCAGGTTGGTGGCGTCGGCCACCGCCAGCACCACGTCCGGAACCTGCTCGCCGGCCAGGCGGCCGAGGACGGCGTCGCGGGTGACCGCCTCGTCCGGGCTGCGCGCGCGCAGCGAATAGGTGCCGGGCAGGTCGATGACCGACAGGGTGCGCCCATCGGACGTGCGCAGATGGCCGATCTTCCGCTCGACGGTGACGCCGGCGTAGTTGGCCACCTTCTGGTGATTGCCGGTGAGGGCGTTGAACAGCGCCGTCTTGCCGGAGTTCGGATTGCCCACCAGCGCGACGCGCGAGGGCGGCAGCACGGCTTCGGTCATTGGGCCACCGCGTCCAGCCGCACCCAGACGTCGTCGGCGTCGCGCCGGCGCAGGGCCACGCGCATGTCGTCCAGCCGCACGGCGATGGGGTCGCCCCCGATCACGCCCTGATGCAGCACCTCGACGAGGGCGCCCTCGACGAAGCCGAACTCCAGCAGGCGGCGCTGCAGCTCGGTCACGTCCAGGCCGTGGTCGTGGGCGTGTTCCGCGCGGACGTCGGCGATGACGCCCTTCTGGCCGGGGCGGGCCTTGCTGAGGCGCACGAGCCTCCCGTCGGCCGTCGGCGGCGGTGCGTCGAGCGGAGCGGCGGCGAGCGTGTCGTGCATTCAGACAACCCCTTCAGGGCGCGGTGTTGCGAGTGATTATCACCTACGGCGCAGGGGACGGAAACACAAGGCGGCGCTGTTCCCCACGCCTGCGGCGCCTTGACCTGCGGGGGCGCGGACGCGACAGACGGCAGAGCAAACGCGGCGTCACGTCCGTGTCGGAACAGGGGGAAGCGTCATGGCGATCGGGCCGGCCCATGCGCGTCCGCAACGCCCGATGCCCTGGCTGATTCTCGCCGACGACCTGACCGGCGCCGGCGACGCCGCCGACGCCTTCGCCCGGCGCGGCGCGCGCACCACGTTGGCCTGGGGCGGGCTTGGAGCGGGCGTCGGTGACGAGGTGTTCGCCTATGACGCCGGTTCCCGGGGGCTTACGGCCGAGGCCGCGGCGGCGCTCCGCCAGGCCGATCTGGCTCGGCTGGCCACCACCGGCCGACGGCTGTTCCTGAAGATCGACTCGACGCTGCGCGGCCAGCCGGCGGCGGAGATCCGCGCCACTCTGGAGGCGCTCGCGCCGGCGTTCAGCATCCTGGCGCCGGCCTTCCCCGCCATGGGGCGCACCACCGCGAGCGGCCGTATCCGGGTCCATGGCGCACCGCTGGAGGATACCGAGACCTGGCGGCTTGAGCACAGCTATCCGACGGCGGACCTCGTTCGGGTGCTGGCCGGCGCGGGTGTGCGCGCCGTCGCCGTGCCGCTCGACACCGTGCGCGGCGACGACCTGGCCAAGGTGCTGGGGCGGATCGCGACGACCGCCGACGCCGCCGTCTGCGACGCTGCGAGCGACGACGACCTCGACCGCATCGCCGCCGCCGGCGCGGCCCTGGAG
>JAEYTM010000199.1 GCA_023434015.1 Pseudomonadota bacterium
GCGGCGTCGATCGGAGGTTACGTCCCGTTTGACGGAGAAGCCAAGTCGAATTCTGCCGGCGCGCATGGTCACGCAAGGCCGGCGACTTCGCGAGGCGGCGAACTTACAGGCTCAAGTCAAAGTGAGCAGCGGCTGCGTTGTCACGATGAAGGTAAATGATAGCTTAACCGCGGACAGCCCCGAGGGGCCAGGGGAGGACTGCAAATGAGCGTTCCCAGCAACCTTGTAGAGACGCCGGCGCCTTCCGCGGCCAGCGCCGCACCCTTCGCCGATCCGACGTTCGACCCGCCGGATGACCGAGACGCCGCCCGCGAGTCCCGCGAGATCAACGCCCGGCGGGCGCAGATCGAGAACCCCGAGATGCTGCGCCATCTGCGCGGCCTCTGACCCGCCCAGAGCCAGAACAGCAAAAAGGCCCCGGACCTTGCGTCCGGGGCCTCTTTTCTTGCGCCGAAGGCGGCTCGCCTCAGCCGGCGTAGCCTTCCGGAAGGTCGTCGTCCTTCAGCAGGTCTTCCTTGCTGATCTTCTCGTCGGTCACCGCGGCCTTCTCGACGATCAGGTCCACAACCTTGTCCTCGAAGATCGGCGCGCGGAGCTGCGCCTGGGCGTTCGGGTTCTGACGGAACAGGTCGAACACCTGTTGCGCCTGCGGACCGTAGCGCATGGCTTCACGGCGCATGGCCTCGGCGAGCTCCTGGTCGCTCACCTGGACGTTGTTGAGGCGACCGATCTCGGCCAGCACCAGACCCAGGCGAACGCGACGCTCGGCGATCTTGCGGTACTCGGACTCGAGCTGCTCGTCGGTTTTTTCGGCGTCCTCCGGCGGCAGCGAGCCGCCTTCCTTGTCCTGCTGCACCTGCTGCCAGATGGTCGCGAACTCGGCTTCCACCATCTTCGGGGGCAGCGGGAAGTCGTGCTTGGCGTCGAGCTGGTCGAGCAGAGCGCGCTTCAGCTTGAAGCGGCTCGCGCCGGCGTACTGCTGCTCGAGGTTGGCCTTCAGCAGCTCACGCAGCTTCTCGAGGTTCTCCACGCCCAGGCGTTCGGCGAAGGCGTCGTCAGCCTTGGCCTCCACGGGCGCCTTGACCTCCTTCACCTTCACTTCGAACTCGGCTTCCTTCCCCTTCAGGTTCTCGGCCTGATAGTCCTCGGGGAAGGTCACCTTGACCAGGACATCCGCGTCCGGCTTGGCGCCGACCAGTTGGCTCTCGAAGCCCGGGATGAACTGGCCCGAACCCAGGACCAGCTCGGCGTCGGTCGCCGCCCCGCCTTCGAAGGCCACGCCGTCGATCTTGCCGACGAAGTCGATGACGACCATGTCGCCGTCCTTCGCCTTCACCGTCTTGCCGGTGCGGGGCTCGTAGGTCTTGTTCTGGCCGGCCAGTTCGGTCAGCGCCTCCTCGACTTCGGACTCCTCAGGCTCGTAGACCGGACGGGTCAGGGTCAGGGTGGCGGGATCGACCGGCTCGAACTCCGGCATCAGGTCGACGGCGATCTCGTAGGCCAGGTCGGCCTTGCCCTCGATCACCTCGTTCATGTCGCCTTCCGGCTTCAAGGCCGGATCGCCCGCCGGGCGCAGGTTGTTGTCGGTGAGCACCTTCTGGGTGGTTTCGCTCAGCGCCTGCTCGACGACTTCGCTCATCAGCGCCTTGCCGTAGAGACGGCGGACGTGGGCGGTCGGCACCTTGCCGGGGCGGAAGCCCTTGATGTTGAGCGTGGGGGTGATCTCGGCGATCCGGGCTTCCAGACGCTCGGTCAGGTCGGCGACGGGGACCGTCACACCGTAGACGCGGCTCAGGCCTTCACCGGACTTCTCAACGATCTGCATCGACATTCTTCAATTTCCGGACGCCGCGCCAGCCTCGCGCGTTCGACCGCCTTGGAGTGAAAGATGAGCGCCGCCAATGGCTCAGGCGACGGGCGGCGACTTATGTCACGACGTGCCTGCGCCTCCAAGTCCAAAGGCGGCGGGGCTTGACGCCGGGCGCGACGACCGCGATGCCATGCGCGAACCTGGCGGATGTGGCGGAACTGGTAGACGCACTGGATTTAGGTTCCAGCGCCGCGAGGCGTGGAGGTTCGAGTCCTCTCATCCGCACCAGGTGACAGCCGCCGCCGTGACGGGCAGAAGGCGGCGATGCGCAACGGTGTCCTCTTCGTCCACAACAACTTTCCGGCCCAGTTCCGGAGCGTGGCCACGGCGCTGGTCGAGGCGGGGGTCCCCTGCGCGGCGTTGGGCGGAGCGCATGCACCGGGGATCGAGGGCGTCCGGGTGGTCCGCTGCCCGCTGCAGCGCAGCTCGACGCCGGGCCTGCTGCCCATGGCCACGCGCGCCGAAGCGGACCTCATCCGGGCCCGTGGGGCGCACGCCGGCGCCAAGGTGCTGAAAGCTGAAGGTTTCGACCCCGCGGTCATCGTCGGCCATCCGGGCTGGGGCGAGACGGTGCTGCTCGACGACGTCTTCCCTGACGCGCGCCAGGTGCTGTTCTCGGAGTTCTTCTACCGGGGCCGCAATTCCGACATCGATTTCGACAACGAGTTCATCCCCACCACCGAGGACTCGCTGCTGAACGGCAAGGCGAAGAACGCCGTGATGGCCCTCGCCCTCACCGACGCCGACCTGATCGTCGCCCCGACCCCCTTCCAGGCCTCCTGCCTGCCGGAGGTCTTTCGCCGGAACGTCCGCATCATCCACGAGGGCATCGATACGGACGTAATCCAACCCGGACCGGCCGAGCCTTTCGCCCTGGACGACGGCCGACTGATCTGGCCCGGGACGCCAGTGATCACCCACGTCAACAACAAGCTCGAGCCGCTGCGCGGCCTGCACATCTTCCTGCGCGCCCTGCCCCGCCTGCTGGAGGCGGTTCCCGAGGCGCAGGTGCTGATCGTCGGCGAGGCCCAGAAAAACGGCTACGGCGGCACGGCGCCGGATGACCTGACCTGGAAGGACGTCTGCCTGCGTGGTCTGGAAGGCCGGCTCGACCCCGGGCGGGTGCATTTCACCGGGCGTATTCCGCATGCCCGCATGCTGGCGGCCCTGCGGCTGTCGACAGCCCACGTCTACTACAGCTACCCCTTCGTGCTCTCGTGGTCACTGACGGAGGCGATGGCGAGCGGCTGCTATGTGATCGGTTCGGACACCGCGCCGCTGCGCGATGCGATCCAGGACGGCGTCAACGGCCGGCTGCTGCCGTTCTTCGACGTGGCCGCCCTTTCCGACGCGATGATCGCGGCCTGCCGGCATCCCGCCGCCTCCACCCGGATGCGGGCGGCGGCCCGCGAGACCGCCGTGGCGCAGTACAGCCGCACCGCCGGGCGGGCCGGCTGGCTTTCGGTGCTGGCCGAAATGGGCGTGGAGGCGCCGGTCAGCCGCAGCGGATCTCGGTAATCAGGCCGCTGGCCGCGTCGAAGAAGAAGTTCAGCCGCGCCGGGCTGTAGTCCTGGGTCACCGGACAGGTCGTGCAGGCCACCCGCTGACGGCTCGGCGTCACCGGCACCGGGATTTCGGAACGCGGCCGGCCCAGCAGGTGCTGCAGCTCCGCGGCGCCACACTG
>JAEYTM010000217.1 GCA_023434015.1 Pseudomonadota bacterium
CCGGGCGCTGCGCAACGCCGCCCTCGACCTGAGGGCCGCGAAGCCCCGCGCCGAGATCGGCGAGAGCGCCGCGGGCCACTATGAGGCGGCGGTCAATATGACCGACGCCATGGGCGGGCTGACCGCCCTCCTGGCCATCGGCGGCGAGCCCTATGAGGCGGCGCTGGCGCACTTCTACGCGCGCTGGCAGTCGGAGCCGCTGGTGATCGACAAGTGGTTCGCGCTTCAGGCGCGCGACCCGCACGAGGGCGCTCTGGACCGCGTCACCGCCCTGACCGGCCACCCGGCCTTCGATGCGCGCAATCCCAACCGGCTGCGCGCCCTGGTCTCCACCTTCGCCAACTTCAACCCGGCCCGGTTCCACGATCCCAGCGGCGCCGGCTACCGCTTCCTGGCCGGCCAGATCATCGCCGTGGACGGCTTCAACCCGATGACCGCCGCGCGGCTCGTCGATCCGCTCGGTGGCTGGCGACGGTACCGGCCGGAGCTGGGCGCGCTGATGCAGGCCCAGCTGCAGCGTATTCTCGCGGCGCCGGGCCTGTCCAAGAACGTCTTCGAACTGGTCAGCCGGGCGCTCGCCGAGGACCCGGCGGCCTGACCGCCCGCCCCCGGTGACGGAGTCGCCAGGTCCGCGTAGACTCTGATTTGCTCAGGTGAATCGGAATCAGGCGGAGGGGCGACGGGCTTTGGCCAGAAGCGCGGACAAGCATCCGGCCGTGTCGCGCCGCCGCTCCGCCCGCCGGGCGACGGGTGAGCGGCCGCCCACGCACCGCTTCACGCGTATCGTCATCCTGGCGACTCTGGTGCTGCTCGCGGTCTACACCATGCTGGCGGTGCCGCGGCTGTACGGCCCGCCGCAGAGTCCGCACGAACAGCTGGTCTGGCTGCTGGTCCCCCTCGGCGTGGCCTTCGCGCTGGGCCTCCTGCTGATCGTCGAGTCCCGACGGGTCGAGCGGGCGCAAAGCGCCTACACCGACTCCGAACAACGCTTCCGCCTGGCCGTCGAGGCGGCGCGGTGCGGGATCTGGGAGTGGGACCTGGCGACCGACAAGATCTTCATGTCCGACGTCACCGCGGCGCTGTTCAGCTGGCGCGGCGGGCTGGTGGACGGCCAGGCGGTGCTCGACCGGGTCTCCCCGGGCCACCGCGACGGTCTGCGCGACGCGCTCGGCGCGGCGGCGGTCTACGGCGGTTTCGACGTCTCCTTCCGGGTCCCGAGCCTGACCGGCGGACGCCCGGTCTGGATCGACGCCCGTGGCCAGGGCTTCGGTCAGAGTCCCGAAGGCGGTTACGCCCGGATCATCGGCGTGGCCCTCGACGTCACCG
Organism: Pseudomonadota bacterium; assembly: GCA_023434015.1. GTDB lineage: Bacteria > Pseudomonadota > Alphaproteobacteria > Caulobacterales > Caulobacteraceae > Phenylobacterium. The sequence goes on from JAEYTM010000217.1 coordinate 1,327, forward strand.
AGGAGCGTCTGGCCCAGGCCCGCGCCCAGTCCGCCGAGACCCGCCTGCGGGACGCCATCGAAAGCGTCTCCGAGGCCTTCGTCCTGTGGGACAGGAACGGGCGGCTGCTGATGTGCAACCGCAACTACCGCAGCTTCTTCCGCCTCGATCTGGAGGCCCTCCAGCCCGGCGCTCAGCGCGATCATGTCGAGGAGTTGGCCCGCAAGGCGGTGCGCCAGGAGTTCCCCGCCCTCGGCGACCGCGCCGGCGTGCGGGAAGCCGAACTGGTCGACGGGCGCTGGGTGCAGATTTCGGAACGCCACACGGCGGAGGGCGGGCTGGTGGTCACCGCCGCCGACATCACCGCCCTGAAGACCCAGGAAGAGGCGCGCCGGCTGAACGAGCAGGCCCTGCGCCGGGCGGTCGCCAACCTGGAGCGCAGCCAGACGCAGCTTTCGGAGCTGGCGCGCAAGTACGAGGCCGAGAAGGTCCGCGCCGAGGGGGCCAACCAGGCCAAGAGCGAGTTCCTGGCCAACATGAGCCACGAACTGCGCACGCCGCTCAACGCCATCAACGGCTTCTCCGAGATCATGCTCGCGGAGATGTACGGTCCGTTGGGCGACAGGCGTTACCGGGACTACGCCAAGGACATCCTGGATTCCGGCCAGCACCTGCTGGCGCTGATCAACGACATCCTCGACATGTCGAAGATCGAGGCCGGCAAGATGAACCTGCGGTTCGAGCCCGTGTCTCTGCAGGAGGTGGCGGAGGACGCCGCGCGGCTGGTGCGCAACCGCGCCGAAGGCGCCGGCCTGACCCTGACGCTGGAATTCCCCGACCTGCCCGAGGTCGAGGCAGACTACCGGGCGCTCAAGCAGGTGCTACTCAACCTGCTTTCCAATGCGGTGAAGTTCACCCCGCGCGGCGGCCGGATCACGATCCGCGCCGGCCTCGCCGAAGGCCCGCCCGGCGACCGGGTGAGGATCGGTGTGCAGGACACCGGCATAGGCATATCGGCCGAGGATCTCGCCCGCCTCGCCCAGCCGTTCGAGCAGATCGAGAGCCAGCAGTCGAAGACCCAGCAGGGCACCGGCCTCGGGCTGGCGCTCACCAAATCCCTCGTGGAGATGCATGGCGGCCGGCTCGAACTGGCGAGCGCGCCGGGCCAGGGCACGACGGCCGCGGTCGTCCTACCGGTCCGACAGCCTTCCGTCACCGCCGGCTCCGCGCCCCTGGCCGGGGCGGCCACGGTCGTCTCCGCGGCCTGAGCCGCGCATCCTAGGCTCCGGCCCACGGCTCAGCGCCTCCCCCATCTGCCGCCGCTCGCCAGCGGGGAGCTCGGCCGCGAAAGCGACCATCCGGCGGTCCATGGCGGTGCGCGCCGCCTCCTCGATGGCCCGCGAGCGCTTGAGTTCCGCCAGGATGGCCTGGGTATCCATCGGCTCCTCGCCGATCCGCCGCCAGGCGTCGCGCCGCACGGTGCGCGCTTCTCGCAACTGCGGGCCGGACTCCTGGGCCTGGGCCCGCAGCATGGTGCGCCAGGCGTCGCGCTGGGCCGGCGTCATGCTCGCCGCCGCCGCCATCATGCCGGGCCCCGACCGTCCCTCCGGACGCGACGGATGGGGCCTGAGGTCGCCAACCGCCGCGCCGACGATCCCTCCGATCAGGAACAGGTTCAGCGCCAGGGATACGAAGGCGACGATCGTGAGCGTTCGACGGCTCATCACACCTCCTCCGCGACGCTGGTGGGGTCCAGGGCCGCGATCACGGCGGCGACGGAATCCTCGCCGCCGACAGCCTGACCGGAATACTGCAGGCCGGCCAGCAGGCCGGCGACTCCCGCCGCGGCGAGACCCGCGCCCAGCCCCGCCGGCATCAGCCATCCGCGCCAGCGCGGCGCCGGTCGCGCTGACGGCGCCTGGGCGAGGATGCGCTCGGCCAGCGCCGACGAGACCGTTTCGCGGGTCCAGCTGTCGAGCGCCGCATCGAGCATGCTGGCGCGGGTCAGCACGTCGCGTGTGAAGTCCGGATCCGCGGCCATCATCATCGCGGCCGCCTCGCGCTGGTCGGCCGGCCAGCGGGAGACGTCGCCGCCGTAGGCCTCGGCCAGGGCCCCGAAACGCTCTTCCGTCACATCAGGACTCCACCATGTCCGCCAGCGCGGCGCGGAGCGCACGCCGGCCGCGTCCGAGCAGGCCTTCGAAGGCTTCCACGCTCACCCCCATCAGGCCGGCCGCCTCTATATTGCCGAGCTCCTGGTAATGGCACAGCACGATCGCCTCGCGCTGACGGTCGGGCAGGGCCTGCAACGCCTGGGCCACGCGCCGTCCGGTGTCGGCGGCCTCCAGACCGCGATCCGGGGCCGGGCCCTCGCACCGCTGTTCCGGCGGCTGGTCGGTGACGACCTCGCGGCGCCGCCGCAGGCGGTCGTAGCAGAGGTTCAGCGCCACCCGGTGCATCCAGGTGTCGAACCGCGCGCCGCCCGGCTTCCAGGCCGGCGCCTGTTTCCAGGCCCGCACGAAGGTCTCCTGCGCGACGTCCTCGGCCTCGGCGGCGTCGCCCAGCATCCGCACGGCCAGCGAAACGATGCGCGGCAGCTTTCGGGCCACCAGCGCGCGCACGGCGGCCGGATCGCCGGCCGCCACGCGGGCCAGCAGTTCCTCGTCCGGATCGGTCTGGCCCAATCCTGACCTCGCTCGAGGCTTCGACGCCCGGCCGGCGACGGCTATTCGCCCCCACGGTCCCGGTTCCGTCGCATCATGGCCCGCGGCCCGCACCGACGCCAACCGTCACGGCAAACGGTGTCAAGGCGGGTGCGCGTCATGGTCGGTCCTCGCTGGCGATGAAGGGTCTTCGCCGTCCTCCCCTTGCACGCACCGGGCGGCGTTTTCCGTCGTTCAGGCGCGGACGATGGCGTCATAAGCCTTGCGGGCCGAGACCCGGGCGGTCTCCAGCCGGGTGCGCAGCGAGCGGAAGTCCCGGGCGCCGCCGGCGCGGGCCAGCAAGGCGCGAAAGGCCTTCGGCTCGCTGGCCGGGTCGGGATCGTCGTCCAGCGCGACCTTGAGCAGCTGGGTGAGATCCTGCTGCAGCCGCCAGGCCTGCTCGAGATCGGCCAGGGGTTTGACGGGCGCCAGACCCTGGTCGCGGAACGCCGCCAGCGCGTCGGCCGTGTTGGCATGCAGCGGTCCGCCATCGGCGGCATGGACCAGCTGCAGGAACTGGGCGGCGAACTCGATGTCCACCAGCCCGCCGGGCGTCAGCTTGAGATCCCACGGCCCCTTGGGCGGCCGTTCGCGTTCGAGCAGGTCGCGCATGTCGCGCACCGCCCGGGCGGTCTCGGCGCGGTCGCGGGGACGACGCTGGGCCGTCTCGATGGCCTCGGCGGCGTCCGCGGCGAAGGCCTCGGAGGAGGCCCACACCACCCGCGCCCGCGTGAGGGCCAGGAACTCCCAGGTCTCCGCCTCGCCGAGATAGTAGCTGTCGAAGGCCGTGAAGCTGACCGCAACCGGCCCCTTGGTGCCCGAGGGCCGCAGCTGCATGTCCACCTCGTAGAGGCCCCCTTCGGCCGTCTGGGTGGAAAGGGCCGCAATCAGCCGCTGGGTGAACCGGCCGTAGAAGGTTTCCGCCCCCCAGGACTTTACCGCCGACATGGCCGCCGGGTCGGCGCGGTAGAGTGTCATCAGGTCGAGGTCGGAGCCGGCGCTCATCTCACGAGAGCCGGCCTTCCCGAGCGCCACCACCGCGACTTCGCCCTCGAATTCGCCGCCGAGGCGGACGGCTTCGGCCAGGGCGGCGGGGGCCAGGGCGTCGATGCAGATGTCGGCGAGATCGGCGAAGGCGCGACCGGCCGTCGCCGCCGTCGCGCTGCCGCTCATCACCTGGACGCCGATACGGAAAGCCTGCTCGCGATGGACCCGCCGGACCGCGTCCATCGTCTCCTCGAACCCGTCCGCCCGCGCCAGCGCCAGCGCCATCACAGCGCGATCCTCGGCGACGTCGATCCGCTCGAAAAAGGCGTGGTCGAGCATGGCGTCCAGCGCCGCCGGCCTCCGGGCCAGGGTGGTCGCGAGCCGGGGCGCGAAGGCCATGACCTGCACCACCAGTTCGAACAGCCGCGGCTGGGCCAGGAAAAGCGACTGAAGCTGCACCCCCGACGAAAGCCGGGCGAAGAAGTCGGAAAACCGGTTGAAGGCGTCGTCCGGCGCGCCGCTGGCCTGGGCGGCGTCGAGCAGCCGCGGGGCCAGGCGGGTGAACAGCTCCCGGCCGCGCTCCGTCCGCGTCGCCGGGATGTTGCCGTGGTGCCAGCTGCGGATGGTCCGCGACACCCGGGCAGGGTTGGAGAAGCCCATGCGGGTCAGGGTCGCCAGGGTTTCCGGGTCGTCGTCGACCCCCGTGAACACCAGGCTGCCGAACCGCGAGGACAGCGACTCGGCCTCCGGGAAGAGTTCGCCGTAGCGCGCGTTGACGGTCTTCAGCGTGCGGGTGATCGCCGCGTCGAAGCTGCGCAGCCGCTCATAGCCCGCCAGGGCCGCCACCCGGCGGCGCTCGTTGTCGGACTCCGGCAGCTTGTGGGTCTGCTCGTCGGCCAGCATCTGGATGCGGTGTTCGATCGCCCGCAGTACGCGATAGGCGTCGGCGAGCTCGCGCGCGGCATCCGCCTCGACGTGGCCGGCGTCGACCAGGGCCTGCAGGGCGTCGAGGGTTCGCGGGCTGCGCAGATCCGGGTTGCGGCCCCCGAGGATCAGCTGCTGGGTCTGGACGTAGAACTCGATCTCGCGGATGCCGCCGCGGCCGAGCTTCAGGTCGACGCCCTTGGCCGAGACGCGGTCGTCGACCTTGTGGGCGTGGATCTGCCGCTTGATCGAATGAATGTCGGCGATGGCGGCGAAATCGAGGTTCTTGCGCCAGACGAAAGGCGCCAGCTCGGCCAGGAACGACCGGGCGGCGGCCGCATCGCCGGCGCAGGTCCGCGCCTTGATGAAGGCCGCCCGCTCCCAGTTCTGGCCGACGCTCTCGTAGTAGTCGAGCGCCGCGGCCAGCGGCACGGCGTGGGGGGTCGAGGAGGGATCCGGCCGCAGCCGCAGGTCGATACGGAAGACGTAGCCCTCGGCGGTGCGCGCCTGCATCAGGTCGGCGACCCGCTGGGTCAGACGCACGGCGAAGGCCTGCGGCTCGACCCCATCCGCCAGCGGCATCCGTTCGGGATCGAAGAAGATCGAGACGTCGATGTCGCTGGAGTAGTTCAGCTCGAAAGCGCCCTGCTTGCCCATGGCGATGCAGAACCAGCCCGGAACCGGCCCCTCCTCGCCCTCGCCCAGACGGGTCAGCTGGCCGGCGTCCAGCTCCACCCTGGCCGCGACGGCGAGGGCCGAGGCCACGGCGGCGTCGGCGAAGCGGGTCAGGGCCCCGGTCACGGCGTCCAGGTCCCAGAC
>JAEYTM010000036.1 GCA_023434015.1 Pseudomonadota bacterium
GCGAGACCGTCACCCTGCGCGCCCAGGCCATGTTTCTGGTCTGCGAGGAGATCTGCATCCCCGAACAGGCGGACCTTCAGCTGGTCCTGCCGATCGTCGCGGAGCCGGCCGACCCCGATCCGAAGTGGGGTCCGGCCATCGCCCGCGCCCTGCTGCAGGCGCCCCAGGCCGCCGGTCTCGACGCGGCCTTCGCGCGTCAGGGCGGCGTCCTGAAACTGGCCGTCGCCGGCGCGCCCCTCGCCGGGGCCGAGGCGGCGGGCGCCTACTTCTTCCCCTACGCCGGCGCGACCCTCGACCATGCGGCGGCCCAGGCCGTCGAGCGCGGGCCCAACGGCCTGACCCTCGCCCTGCCGCTCAGGCCGGAGCTGGCGTCGGCGCCCACCGGTCCCGACGCCCTGGCCGGCGTGCTGTCCGTCGACGGCCGCGCCTACGAGGTTTCCGCCGCGCCAGGACCGGCGCCGGCGGGCGCCTCCGGCCTGGGCCCGCCGCGGGTGGCGACGCCGGCTCCCGGCGGCTTCGGCCTGATCGGCGCGGCGGTGTTAGCCCTGCTTGGCGGGCTGATCCTCAACCTGATGCCCTGCGTGTTCCCGATTCTGGCGATGAAGGCCGCCTCCCTGGCCGGCCACGCCCACGAAGTGGGCGAGGCGCGGCGCCAGGGCCTGGCCTTCGGCGCCGGCGTGCTGGCGACCTTCCTGTTGCTGGCGGCCGGATTGATCGCCCTGCAGGCCGCGGGCGCGGCCGTGGGCTGGGGCTTCCAGCTGCAATCGCCTCCGGTGGGCGCGGCCCTCGCCCTGCTGATGCTGGCCGTGGCCCTGAACCTTTCCGGCGTCTTCCAGGTCGGCGCCTCGCTGCAAGGCGCCGGCTCGGGGCTGGCGACGAAGCGCGGCCTCGCCGGGGCCTTCTTCACCGGCGCCCTGGCGGTGGTCGTCGCCGCCCCTTGCACGGCGCCTTTCATGGCCCCGGCCATCGGCTGGGCCCTGGTCCAGCCGCCGGCGGCCGCCCTGGCGGTCTTCTTGGCGCTCGGCCTCGGTTTCGCCGCGCCGTTCGTGGCGGTCAGCTTCGCCCCGGCCCTGCTGGCGCGCCTGCCCCGGCCCGGTCCTTGGATGGACCTGTTCAAGACCGCCCTGGCCTTCCCGATGTACGCCGCCGCCGCCTGGCTGGTCTGGGTGCTGACGGTTCAGGCTGGCGACACAGCCCTGGTCCGCATCCTCGGGGCTGGCGTGGTGCTGGCCGCCGCCGCCTGGCTCGGCGGCCTGGCCCAGCGGCGGATGATCGCCGGTCGTCGCGCGGTCGGCCTGGTGGTCGCCACCACCCTGCTGCTGGTCCTCGCCGTCTTCGCCGCCGTCGGACCGCGCTACGCCGGGGCGTCGTCCTCGACGGACGGCGCGGCCGCCGCCCTGCCTTACGAGGCCTGGAGCCCCGAACGCCTCGCCGCCCTCCAGGCCGAGGGCCGGCCGGTGTTCGTCAACTTCACGGCCGCCTGGTGCGTCAGCTGCCAGGTCAACGAGCGGGTGGCGCTGTCCACCGGCGGCGTCGCCGAGGCGGTCGCCCGTAACCAGGTCGCCTATCTGAAGGCCGACTGGACCCGCAAGGACGCGGTCATCGCCGCCGAACTGGCCCGCCACGGCCGCGCCGGCGTGCCGCTGTATCTGGTTTATGGCGCGGGCGGCGGCGAGCCGGCTATCCTGCCCAACATCCTGACCGAGGGCGCGGTCGTGCGGGCGCTGGACGCGGCCGCCCCGCGCTGACCGAAAGCCACGAGGACCACCGCTTGTCTCAGACCGACGCCGCCTGGGCCGCCCTGCACGCCGCCGCCGCCCGCGCCGGGGCGCGCCGGATCGCCGGCCTGTTCGCCGAGGAGCCCGCCCGGCTCGACCGCCTGACCCTCGACGCCGCCGGCCTGTCGCTGGACCTGTCGAAGCAGCCCTGGTCGCTTCCCGATGTGGAGACCGCGCTCGATCTCGCCCGCCAGGCCGGCGTCGAGGCCGCCCGGGCGGCGATGTTCGCCGGCGAGGTGATCAACCGCTCGGAGGGCCGGCCGGTGCTTCATGCCGCCCTGCGCGCCCCGGAAGACGCCGACTTTCGCGCCGCCGGCCAGCCGGTGTCGGGCGAGGTCGACGCCACGCGCGACGCCATGCGCGACTTCGCCGCCGCCATCCGCGCCGGCCAGCGCACCGGCGCCACCGGCGAGGCCTTCCGCGCCATCGTCCACATCGGCATCGGCGGCTCCGACCTCGGCCCGCGGCTGATCTGGGAGTCGCTGCGTCCGCTCGACCCGCAGATCGAGCTGCGCTTCGCGGCCAACGTCGATCCCGCCGAACTGGCCCAGGCCCTGACCGGCCTCGACCCGGCGACGACCCTGGTGGTGACCGTCTCCAAGACCTTCACCACCCTGGAGACCCTGACCAACGCCGAGACCGCCCGCCAGTGGCTGCGCGCCGCCCTGGGTGCCAAGGCCGACAGCCACCTCGTCGCCGTCTCCGCCGCCCCGGACCGGGCCCAGGCCTTCGGCGTGCCGGCCGACCAGGTCTTCGCCTTCTGGGACTGGGTGGGCGGCCGCTATTCGCTGTGGTCGGCGGTGGGCCTGTCCTGCGCCATCGCGCTGGGCTTCGACGCCTTCGAGCGGATGCTGGCCGGCGCCCACGCCATGGACCGCCACTTCGTCGAGGCCCCGCTGGACCGCAACGCCCCGGTGCTGCTGGCCCTGGCGCATGTGTTCAACCGCAACGGCCTGGGCCGGCCGCTGCGCGCCGTGGTTCCCTACGCCCAGCGGCTGCGGCTCTTCCCAGCCTTCCTCCAGCAGCTCGAGATGGAGTCGAACGGCAAGCGGGTGGACGCCCACGGCCGGCCCATCGCCCGGTCCACGGCCGCCAGCGTCTTCGGCGACGCCGGCACCAACGGCCAGCACGCCTTCTTCCAGCTTCTCCACCAGGGCGCGGACATCATCCCGGTCGACATCGTCGCCGTGCGCGAGGGCTCTGAGGGCGACCCCTCGGCCCAGACCAAGCTGCTGGCCAACGCCGTCGCCCAGGCCGAGGCCCTCATGGTCGGCCGCGCCGAGGCCGAGGTGCGCGACGAACTGTTCGCCAAGGGCCTGTCGGTCGGCGAGATCGACGAACTGGCCCCCCAGCGCACCTTCCCCGGCGACCGGCCGACCAGCTTCCTGCTGCTGGAGCGGCTCGATCCGGAGTCGCTCGGCGCCCTGATCGCCCTTTATGAACACAAGACCTTCGTCGAGGGCGTGCTGTGGGGGATCAACAGTTTCGACCAGTGGGGCGTCGAGCTGGGCAAGACCCTGGCCAGTCGGGTGCTGTCCGAACTGGAAGGCGGGGCGGCCGGCGCCCACGATCCCTCCACCGCCGCCCTGATCGCCCGGCTCAGCGGCTGACCGCCGCGCCGCCGGGCAGGGTGGTCTTGTCCACGAACCTCGGCTATACGCCCGGCCATGAGCGGCGCCGCGCATCATCACGCCCCCCACCATCCGATCCTCGCGGGATCGGCGTGGCTTCGCGTGGCCTGACGCGACCCTCCGCCGAACCCCGCCGCTGCGGACGGGGCCAGGCATCGATAAAAGGCTCCATCCGTCGACCTTACTTTCTTCAAGGACCGACCATGGACACCCTTCCTTCCTTGAGCGCCGGCCCGGCAACCGCTAAGCGCGCGCCATGAGCACCGACGCCCCCCAAGCCCCCGCGCCCCGTCCCGAGGCGCGTTCGCCGCGCGGCTTCATCGACCGCCGTGCGCGCGACCTGGTCGCCGAGCGGGCGATCCTCGCCGCCGTCTCCGGCGTCTACGAACGCTATGGCTTCGAGGCGCTCGACACCGGGGCCTTCGAATATGCCGACGCCCTCGGCAAGTTCCTGCCCGACGCCGACCGTCCCAACGAGGGCGTCTTCGCCCTGCAGGACGACGACGAGCAGTGGATGGCGCTGCGCTACGACCTCACCGCCCCGCTCGCCCGCTTCGCCGCCCAGAACTGGGAGACCCTGCCCAAGCCGTTCCGCCGCTACGCCTTCGGGCCGGTCTGGCGCAACGAGAAGCCGGGTCCGGGCCGCTATCGCGAATTCGTTCAGTGCGACGCCGACACCGTCGGCTCGGCCCGTCCCGAGGCCGACGCCGAGATCATCGCCATGGCCGTCGAGGGGCTGGAGGCCGCTGGCCTGCCCGCCGGCTCCGCCATCGTGCGGATCAACAACCGCAAGCTGCTCAACGGTCTGATGACCGCTGCCGGCGTCACCGACGACGGGCAGAAGCTCGCGGTGCTGCGCGCCGTCGACAAGCTCGACCGCCTCGGCCCTGACGGCGTGCGCCTGCTGCTGGGCGAGGGCCGGCTCGACGAGTCCGGCGCCTTCACCAAGGGCGCGGGCCTGAACGCCGCCGCCGCCGAACGGGTGCTGGCGTTCACCGCCGCCGGCGCCGCCGGGCGTTCCGAGACCCTCGACGCCCTGGCCAACGTCGTCGGCGGCTCGGCCGAGGGCGACGAGGGATTGGCCGAGCTGGCCGCCATCGACCGCGCGCTCGGCGCCTTCGGCGTCGGCGTCGATCGGGCGACCTTCGACCCTTCCGTGGTCCGCGGCCTGGAATATTACACCGGCGCGGTCTTCGAGGCCGAGCTGCTGCTGCAGACCCTCGACGAGCGCGGCCAGCCGGTGCGCTTCGGCTCGATCGGCGGCGGCGGACGCTACGACGACCTCGTCGCCCGCTTCACCGGCGAGCGGACCCCGGCCACTGGCTTCTCCTTCGGGGTCTCGCGCCTCGCCGGGGCCCTGAAGGCCGCCGGCCGCGACCTCGCCGCCGACGTCCGCGGCCCGGTGGTGGTCATCGTCCTCGACCAGAACCTGATGGCCGAATATTTCGCCGTCGCCGCCGAGCTGCGCGGCGCGGGGATCGCCGCCGAGGTCTACCTCGGCTCCTCCGGCATGCGGCCTCAGATGAAGTACGCCGACCGCCGCCTGTCCCCCGCCGCCGTCATCATGGGCGGCGACGAGCTCGCCGCCGGGACCGTGACCGTCAAGGACCTCGACCTTGGCCGGGTGCTGTCGTCCGGCGTCGCCGACAACGCCGCCTGGCGCGAACAGCGCCCCGGCCAGCAGACCGTCCCGCGCGCCGACCTGGTGGCGACCATCCGGGCCATCGTCGACGCCCGCCCGCTTCGTGAGGCTGATCAATGAGGACCGAACCCGCCGTTCCCGCCGAGGCCCTGGCGGCCATCCGCGCGCCGATGCTGGCGGCCGGCGCCCGCGCCGTCGACGCCCCGATCCTGCAGCCGCTCAACCTGCTGCTCGACCTGGCCGGCGAGGCCATGCGCGCGCGCCTGTTCATCGTCCAGGCCGAAGGCGGGGCGGAAGCCTGCCTCCGGCCGGACTTCACCGTCGCCGTCGCCCGCGCCCACCTGGACAGCGGCGCGGCGTCCGGCCGCTACCTCTATGAGGGCCCCGCCTTCCGCGCCTCGGCCGCCGCCGACGCGCCGGAGGAATTCGTCCAGCTCGGCGTCGAGATGTTCGAACCGGCCGGCGGCGAGGCCGCCCCCGCCGACGCCCAGATCGCCGCCCTGGCCGGGCGCACCGCCCTGGCGGGCGGCCGCGACGACCTCACCCTGTGGCTGGGCGACGTCGCCCTGTTCACCGCCTTCATCGAATCCCTCGACCTCGCCCCCGCCCT
>JAEYTM010000049.1 GCA_023434015.1 Pseudomonadota bacterium
CTTCGACCCCCTGTCCGGGCCGAAGCCCTACGTGGTGCTGTTCATCGGCGTCAACGGATCGGGCAAGACCACCACTCTGGGGAAGATCGCCGCGGACCTGACCGGGCGCGGCGCCAAGGTGCTGATCGTCGCCGGCGACACCTTCCGCGCCGCGGCGGTGGAGCAGCTGAAGGTCTGGGCGGAGCGGTCCGGCGCGGACTTCATGTCGCGCCCGCCGAACTCCGACGCCGCCGGCCTGGCCTTCGACGCGGTCGAGCGGGCCCGCAGCCAGGGCTATGACGTGGTGCTGATCGACACCGCCGGCCGCCTGCAGAACAAGCAGGGCCTTATGGACGAGCTGCACAAGATCATCCGGGTGGTGAAGAAGATCGAACCCGACGCCCCGCACGAGACCCTGCTGGTGCTGGACGCCACCGTCGGGCGCAACGCCCTGGCGCAGGAGAATATCTTCGGCAACCAGATCGGCGTCTCCGGCATCGTCATGACCAAGCTGGACGGCACAGCCCGGGGCGGAGTGCTGGTGCCGGTGGCCCAGGCGTCCGACAGCCCGATCAAGCTGATCGGGGTGGGCGAGGGGATCGAGGACCTGCAGCCGTTCGACGCCCGCGCCTTCGCCCGCTCCCTGGTTGGCCTTGAGGAGACCGCGCCATGACCGATCAGACGCGCAAGTGGGTCCGCTGGTTCGTCGACTATTCGGCGCTGGTGATCTTCCTCGCCGCCTTCTTCCTGACCGGACGGGACATGACCAAGGCGACGTGGGCGCTGGTCGCGGGATCGGCCGTGGCCCTGGCCGTCGGCTTCCTGGTGGAACGGCGCCTGGCCTTCTTCCCGCTGATCGCTGGCGGCGCGGCGCTGGTGTTCGGCGGCCTGTCGCTGTTCTTCCACGACTCCCGGCTGCTGAAGATCAAGCCGACGGTGATGAACGCCCTGTTCGGGGTGGTGCTGCTCGGTGGCCTGGCCCTGCGCAAGCACCCCCTGAAGCTGCTGCTGGGCGAGGCGTTCGACATGCCGGAGGCCGCCTGGCGGCGGCTGACCATCCATTACGCCCTGTTCTTCCTGTTTCTGGCGGTGCTGAACGAGGCGGTCTGGCGCACCCAGACGGACGCGACCTGGGTGCTGTTCCGCTTCCCGGGTATGATGATCATCACCCTGGTGTTCACCGTCAGCCAGCTGCCCTTCCTGATGCGCTACGTAAAGGGCCAGGATCTACCGCCGCCGCCGACGGAATAGCCCGGCTCCGTCCACGGATCGTCTGTCGTCAAACAGACGCAAAACCCGCCTAGCTTGCGGTCCGCACACAGGGGTGAGGCGGTACGGCATGGCCAAGGACAAGACCGCGACCGCGACCGGAAGCGTCGCGGCCCTCGAACGCTCGCCCAGCCAGTTGCTGCACCGGGCGCTGCAGCTGGCGCTCGACCTGTACGCCGCCGAATTCGGCCCAGGCGATATCACTCAGCGCCAGTACGCCGTCCTTGCCGCCGTGGCCGACCACGAGGGCGCCATCCAGAGCGATCTCGTCAGGATCACCGGCATCGACCGCTCCACCCTGGCCGATATGGTCGCGCGAATGATCGCCAAGGGCCTGCTGGAGCGCGAGAAGGCGACACATGACGCGCGCGCCAATGCGGTGCGCCTGACCGAACAGGGGCGGGGCGTTCTCGAGGCGGCGCAGCCGAAGATGGCCGCGACCGACGCCAGGCTGCTGAAGCTGGTCGGCGGGGCCCGGCGGCGCGAGGCGTTCATCGATCTGCTGACCCGGGTGACCCGGAGTGGGACCGTGGAGGGGTCTTCGGCCAAGGCGAAGTCCGCCAAGGGCAAGGCCAAGGCCGCCAAGAAGAAATCCAAGCGCGAGGCGGCCCCACCTGCGTCGGAGCCTGCCCCGAAACGGGCGCGCCGGGCCGCCTGACCACCCGCGCCGCACCGGGTCACCAGCCGTAGGCGATGCCGGCCCGGCCGGCGGCGACGCCGGTCTGGAAGCCGGCTCCGGCCCCGACATTGATGCTGACGTTGTGGTTCAGCCGTCCGATCGCTCCGAACCCGAAGGCGTTGGCGCCGTCGAAATGGCCGAGGTTGGCCGAGATCGAGAAGCTCTGGCCCGGCTGCAGCACCTGGGCGCCGCCCAGCGCCATCGCCACGGCCAGGCCATCGGCGTGGCGCTCGAACGTGCGCCCGGCCTGCCGCCAGCGACCATCGCTGGCCTCGAGCCGCCCTTCGAAGCCGTCGATCCGGTCGAACCAGGGGTTCATGTCCAGGGTGGCCAGATTCCCGGCGGCGTCCGCGGTGACGACATAGGTGCTCCCCGACTGGGCCTGGCGGCTGGCCTGCGAATGCACGCCGGCCAGGGTGTAGGTGTGCTGCGCGGAGCCCAGCGCCACCTGGTTGGGCCGGCTTGTCGTCACGCCCTGTCCGATGGCGACGGCATTGTCATGAGCAGCGATGGCCGACTGGCCGACCGCCACGCTGCGGGCGCCGCCGGCGCTGGCCGCCTGACCCAGCGCCAGCGACAGATCGCCGGTGGCCTCGGCGTTGCCGCCCAGGGCGCTGGAATGCTGTCCAGATGCGACGGCGGCGTATCCGATCGCCGTCGAAGGATCGCCGGTGGCCCGCGCCCCGGCGCCATAGGCGGTGTCGCCGAACTGCGCGGCCACGGCGCCGGTCCCCGCGGCGGTCGCGCCCTCGCCGGTCGCGTCCCCGCCCCCCATCGCGGTCCGCTCCAGGCGATCGAGGGCGGCGGTCAGCGCCTGAACCTGGGCCCGCAGGGCGGCGATTTCGGTGTCGTGGTTGCTGGCGGGCGGCCCCGAGACCGAGTTTTTCAGGGCGCCGACGTCAGTGGTATTGGCGCCGACCTGAGTGTCCAGTGCGGCGAGAGCGCCGCCCAGGTCCCGGTAGGTGGAGCCGAGTATGCTGTAGCTGGGCGCGATGAAGGCGCCCGCGCCATCGAAACCCGCGCCGCCGCCGAGTCCGGCGATCAAGCTCTCCCGGATAGAGAACAGTTGCCGGCCGGTGACCGCGTCGGTGCTGGTCGCGCTCAGCCGGCCATCGGTGAGGTTGACGATCCGGCGGGTCAGCTCTGTTCGGCCATAGGATTCGCCGGCGGCGCGGCCGACGGAGACGACATTGTCCTCGAGGGCCGCGGAGCCCGACCCCATGGCGATCGACCCCACGCCGGTCGCGACGGCGCCATAGCCGAGTGCGAAGGAATCCTCCGCCTCGGCGCCGAAAGCGCCGACGCCGGCGTCAGCCCCCGTTCCGATGGAAATGGCCCGCAGGCCGCGCGCTATGACGTTGCGCCCCAGGGCGATGGTGTCCACGCCTTCGGCCTCGCTGCCCGCGCCGATGGCGATAGCGCCGACGCCCCCATCCGCACCGCGGCCGGCATAGGACAGCATGCCGATCGAAATACTCCCTTCTGCATTCGACCCGGTAAAGCCGCCGCCGATGGCGGTGCTGGAAGCGCCGTAGGCGATGGCCCAACCACCTACCGCGGTCGATTTCGCATTGGAGGCGGATGTATAGGCTCCGAGCGCCGTCGCCTCGTCGGCGGACGCGAAACTCCCCGCGCCGACCGCCGTGCCGAAGAGATGCGCGGTCGATTCGAAACCAATTGCGGTGCCGTATGTGTCGTCCGGATCCAGGCCTGCGATGGCCCCCTGGCCGACAGCGACGGAGCCCTCGGCGCCGGCCACCGCCTCCCAGCCAGCCGCGATGCTGGCCGATGCGTCAGCGGTGGGCGCGGTGTTGCGGTAGGCAGGAGCGGTGGCGGCGAACGGGATGGACTGGGCCCGGGCGTCGGCCGCGCTGCCCAGAACGGCGACCGTGGCGATCGCCGCGCAAGCGCGCGGCAGGCGCGCCCAGCGTCGGTCGCGGCGGTCGATGTTCATGCGATGATCCCCGTAGCCATGACGCCTGCGGCGCGCGCGCAGAGGATTAACTAGGGTGACGGGCCTGGCCGTCGGGTGGCGACATCCGTCGATGGGGGACTTTTTTGACCTGACGTCTCACTTGTTTGTCAGCCCGTCCCGCGCTCAGGCCGCGAGGGTTCGAAGCCATTGCTCGTAGCGGCGGTCGAGGCTGGCTGCTTCGGCGACCGATGGCGAGCGCGCGCCGTAATGCCGGGCGGCGCGCGGGCTCAACCCGTAACGCTGGCGGAAGGCGCGGCTGAAGTCGGCGGAACTGGAGAAGCCCAGGGCTTCGCCGACGGCGCCGATGGCGCGCTGGTTCTGCGTCGGGTCGACCAGAACGGCCATGGCCGCATGGAGTCGACGCTGGCGGATGTAGGCCGCCACCCCGCCGCAGGGCTCGAACATCCGATAGAGGCGGCTGCGGGACAGGCGGTGGCGGCGGCAGAGGTCGTCGGGACCCAGGACCGGGTCCTGAAGGCGCCGGTCGATGTCACGGCGAACGGCGCCGAACAGTGCCTGGTCGGTGCTGATCCTGCGCGCCGACGCACTGTCGTTCTGGGCGTTGAGGCAGGCGGCGAGCAGCTGGGCGGTCGCCTGGGTCAAGGTCCGCGCCTGGCCCTCGCTCATCGACGGCGCCTGCCGCCACAAGGCGGTTAGGTGGTCCTTGAAGAGGGCGGTGAGCGGATGGCAGCCGGGCGCCGTCCGCATGTGCTGGTCGTCCGGGCGCAGCAACAGCCCTTGCAGCGACGCGCGGGGCAGGAAGAGGGTCATGTTGGAGAGGTCCGTGGAGCGGGCGCTCATCTCGCGTGCGAGGTCGTAGACCAGCAGGCCGCCGGATGGCATGGCGACCGTCCCGCCGCTCCAGTCGCAATACTGCGTCCCGGCGACGTAGAACTGGACCATGTAGTGGTCCATGCCGTCGCGGGCGATGGTGGAGGACGAGCGGCGCCACAGTTGCGCCCGCGTGCGGGCCTGGACCAGCATCATCGATCCAAGGCGATAGCTGGTCATCGTCGCCCTGAAGTCGTCGTTCTGCGCCTGCGTGCGGGTGCGCTCGACGTCGAACAGGCAGGAGATGCTCTCGCGCCACGCCTCGTAACGCCGCGCCTGGGGCAGGTCTGAGACACAGAACCTTGACGCCGTGACCGGGCCGTCGGCGGCCTCGCCGCGCCGATTCATCTCCTCACCTCACGCATACTCGCGCGATGGTGTTTAAACGGGACGCACCGGTCAACCCGGGCGTTCGCTGCGCTCGGCGGGATACCTCGGCCCGGTAATGTTCGCGGGGCGCAGGTAGGGGGAGCGAAGCCGGTCGTAACCGGTCTCCGGCAGGCCGCGCATGATCATGTCGAGCAGGGCCGGCCCCTGGGTGCGACCGGGCGGCGGCTCACCGTAGAGTTCGCGCCACAGGGCTACGGCCTCGTCGTAGACCCGTTGCCGGCGCACCTCGCTGTCATCTGCCGCAGTCATGCCGGGAAAACTCGCCGGCCTGCTCGCTGTTCCAGAATAAGAGCGTTAATCTTTCAAAAGCTTAGGCTTGCGACCTGAAAACTACACCCGGATATCGAGCAGCGACCCCGGACGCAGGATCCGCTCGGGCGCGGCGGCCGACGGATCGGGCAGGCGCTGGACG
>JAEYTM010000052.1 GCA_023434015.1 Pseudomonadota bacterium
GTCGTGGATCGCGCCCGCACGGGCGTGATCCTGACGGCCGTCGGCGAGGAGGCGCTGCGCCGCGCAACTGTGATTCTCAACGAGGCGGAGGAACTGGTCGAGGCCGCCAAGAACGCCGGCCAGCCGCTGACCGGGCGTTTCCGCATGGGGGTGATTCCGACCATCGCCCCTTTCCTGCTCCCCTCGGCCCTGCCGGCGCTGCGCGAGCGGTTCCCCAAGTTGCGGCTGTTCCTGCGCGAGGACCTCACCCAGCGACTGATCGCCTCGCTGAAGGCGGGGCATCTAGACGCGGCGCTGATCGCCCTGCCCTACGACATGACCGGTCTGAACTGGGCGCACGTGTCGAACGACGAACTGATGGCGGCGGTGCCCGCCGGTCATGCTCTGGCCGCCCAGGCGTCGGCGACGCCGCAGGAGCTGGAGCGCGAGGGGCTGATCCTGCTGGAGGATGGCCACTGCCTGCGCGAGCACGCCCTGTCGGCCTGCGGCCTGAAGCCGCCGAAGGCCTCGGACGACGAATCCTTCGCCGCCACCTCCCTGCCCACCCTGGTGCAGATGGTTGGCTCCGGCCTCGGCGTGACCTTCCTGCCAGCCATGGCGGTGAACGCCGGCCTCGCCGAGGCGGCGCCGGTGGCGGTGCGGCCGATCGGCATCGAGCATGCGAACCGCGAGATCGTCGTCGCCTGGCGGGCGGGCTCCAACCGCGGACCCGAGGGCAAGCTGCTCGCCGAGGTTCTGCGGGCCGTCTGACCGCGGCGCACGTGGGTCGGAGGACCGGCGCGCGTGCCATCGCCGTCATTCTGCCCTATATGTCCGCGCCCATGAGCCGTCCGTTCCTGAAGATGAACGGGCTCGGCAACGACTTCGTCGTGGTCGAGGCCCGCAGCGCCCCGTTCGAGCCCACGGCCGATGAGGTGCGGGCGATCGCCGACCGTGCGTCCGGCGTCGGCTGCGACCAGCTGATCTCTATCGAGAAGGCCGAGGGCGTCGACGCTCGCGTGCGCTTCTGGAACGCCGACGGCGAGGAGATCTCCGCCTGCGGCAACGGCACGCGCTGCGTCGGCTGGCTGCTGATGCAGGCCACCGGCGGCGACGAGGCGGTCATCGAGACCAAGGCCGGCCGGCTGATCGCCACCCGCGCTGGCGAACGCCTGGTCAGCGTCGATATGGGCGAGCCGGGCCTCGACTGGACCCAGATCCCGCTGGCCGAGGCCCGCGACACCGAGGCGCTGGACCTAGTGCTCTACGAGCATGCCGACGTCATGGCCCCGCCGGGCTGCGTCTCGATGGGCAATCCGCACGTGGTGTTCTTCGTGCCCGACGCCGAGGCCACCCCGGTGGCCAAGATCGGACCTGCGGTCGAGCATCACCCGCTGTTCCCGGAGCAGGTCAACGTCGGCTTCGCCCAGATCCTGGGCCGCGACCGCATCCGCCTGCGGGTCTGGGAGCGCGGCGCGGGCCTGACCAAGGCCTGCGGCACGGGCGCCTGCGCGGCCCTGGTCGCCGCCGCCCGCCGGGGCCTGACCGACCGTGCGGCCACCCTGGCGCTGGACGGCGGCGAACTGTTCATCGAATGGCGCGACGACGGTCATGTGATCATGACCGGCCCGGCCGCCGTCGATTTTGCGGGGACGCTCCCGTGAGCAACGCGCCCGCCAGCGACGTCGACATCGTCACGTTCGGCTGCCGGTTGAACGCCTACGAGAGCGAGGTGATCCGCAAGCGGGCCGCCGAGGACGGCCTGGCCGACGCCATCGTCTTCAATACCTGCGCGGTCACCGAGGAAGCCGTGCGGCAGGCCAGGCAGGCGATCCGCAGGGCCCGCCGCGAGCGTCCCGGCGCGAAGCTGATCGTCACCGGCTGCGCGGCGCAGATCGACCCGGCCGCCTTCGCCGGCATGGACGAGGTCGACTTGGTGCTTGGCAATGCCGAAAAGGCCCAGGCCGGCGCCTACGCCGCGCGGCCGGAGCTCGGCCGGGTGCGGGTCAACGACATCATGAGCGTGCGGGAGACCGCCGGCCACCTCATCGACGGGCTCAAGGACCGCGCCCGCGCCTATGTCGAGGTGCAGAACGGCTGCGACCACCGCTGCACCTTCTGCGTCATCCCCTACGGCCGCGGAAACTCCCGCTCGGCGGCGGCGGGCGAGGTGGTCGAACAGGTCCGCCGGCTGACCGCCCAGGGCTATCGCGAAGTGGTGCTGACCGGGGTCGACATCACCAGCTGGGGCGCTGACCTGCCGGGCCAGCCGACGCTGGGCCAGCTGGTCGCCCGGATCCTCAGGCTGGCGCCGGACCTTCCCCGCCTGCGGCTGTCGTCGATCGACGCCGCCGAGATCGACCCGGACCTGATGCGCTGCCTGGCGGAGGAGCCGCGGCTGGCGGCCTATCTGCACCTGTCGCTGCAGGCCGGCGACGACATGATCCTCAAGCGGATGAAGCGCCGCCACAGCCGGGCCGATGCGCTGAAGCTGGTGCGCGACGTGCGCGCCGTGCGGCCGGACACCGCCTTCGGCGCCGACCTGATCGCCGGCTTCCCGACCGAGACCGAGGCGATGTTCGAGAACACCCTCGCCCTGGTGGACGAGGCGGAGCTGGCCTTCCTGCACGTCTTCCCC
>JAEYTM010000084.1 GCA_023434015.1 Pseudomonadota bacterium
GCAACCGGCGGCGCGACCCCAGACTTCGATCTTTTCCAGTATCGGCCCGCCCAGCTCGGCCAGGTCACCCCCCGCCAGCCAGATCAGCAGCCGCCGCTCACAGGGATCGTCCTCGACCAGGGTGACGGCGGCCGAGCGCCGGCCGGGCCAGAACGCCGCCTCGCCCCACTCGATCATCGCCTTCACGTCTTCGGCCCGGTGGGTCCCGCCCGCATGGGCCAGGGCGGCTTCGATCCAGGGCGCGCACCGCGCCCACTGCTGGTCGAACCTCACCGCAGCCCCGTGGGGGCGACGTCGAACACCGGCCTGCCGATCCGGCACGCCGTGGGCGCGCTGTCGCCCGAGAAACGCACCCGAAACAGCCGCCCGGTGGCCAGGATGTCGGCCTTTGCATCGCCAGGCGCCATCGGCGGCGGCGTTGTCGTCTGCTCGGCCCCCTGCGGCTGCCGGCGGGACGTTACCGTCACGCTCACCGGCCCGACCTGATCCTTGAAGTCGGGCCACACCTCCCGCACCAGCAGGCCGCTTTCCGGATCGAGGTAGCTGTCGGCGGACTCGATGAACCAGGCGAACCGCCCGCCGTCGGCCGATCGTCCCTTCTCATGGAAATAGGCCGCGCCGTCGTAGGTCACCCCGACCGGGAAGGCCGAAGGTCCGGCGTCGACGAAGGCGGTCCGCGCCATGATTCCGCGGTGCCAGGCGCCGGCGTCCGGGCCGCTCACGCACAGGGCCATGTAACGGCTGTTCTCATAGCCGTCCCGGCTGTCCGGATAGTCGAAGCGGATTTCCGAGAACTCGGCGTTCGACGAGGCCACGATCTTGTCGCCCTGGCTGGCCGCCAGACCCTCGGCGAACGCCTGACGGATCGGACAGGCGACGGGCTCGGCCTGGCCGCCGATGGAGTAGCTGTAGAACTGCCGGTCCGGGCTCGCCCAGAACGCCGTCTGGCCGACCACCACCGCCGCGTTCGGACCGATCAGCCCGCAGTTTCGGCCCACCCGGTCGAACCGCCACGGCTGGTTCAGCGCCCCGACGAAGGTCCCCAGGAACAGGGCGTCGCCCGTCCACACCAGCATGTGTGGGCCGCACATCCGGCCAGCGACGATCCGGCCGCCGCCGGGCAGGATGTATTCGCGAGAGGTCGAGCCCGACGCGGCTGTGCTCCACTCCGTGTTCTTGCGGATCGAGGAATGACGGATGCACAGCGGGTTAAAGACACCCGACACCTCTTCGTTGCAGCCCAGAGCAAACACCTGGTAGCCGCCGTTCAGCGGGGCCACGAGCATATGGGTGACGTTCGCCGGCGCATTGGCCAGCGCCGCGGCCTTCGCCCCGGTGTCGTTTGTCCAGGCGAAGATCGTCTGATGTCGCGGAGAGGCCAGCAGCTGCTGGCCCCACGCCGCCATCGACCAGGTCAGGGGGAAGTAATCCGTCGTCGAGGGAAGCCCGTAGCCGCCGATCCCATAGGCCCCGGTGCCGTAGCCGGCGCTACCGGCCCCGTCTATGGCGCCAGGCGTGAAGCCGCTGGCCGGGGTTATGTCGAACAGCTCGCCGCCCTGCCAAAGCTGCAGGTGGGAATGGGCGCCGAACCCGATGTTCAGCACCGCCGCATTGTCGGTCCACGGGAACACGGTCCTGCACACGCCGGTCAGGGCGGGAGCCATCAGCCGTTCCCAGCCGCCGACCACCTGCGCCCGACCCAGCCGGAAACGCACGTTCGATCCGTCGGCCCATCGGCCAGACCCCGCAAAGCTTGTGTCGTCGCCGTTCAGGCCCGGCGGAAGGTCCAGGGGTATGCGCATGTTCACCTGAGTGTTAGGGCAGGCGGATGCCAGCCATGTTTGAGGCCGCGCTCGCTGCGCATAAGGCCGGCGATTTCGCCGAAGCGGACGCCCGCTATCGGGAGGTCTTGCGGGGCGGGGAGAACGCCGACGCCTACGGCAATCTCGGCCTGATTCAGTGGCGGCGAGGCGCCGTCGCGGAAGCAGAGATTTTGTTACGGCGCGCCGTGCAGCTGCGCGGCGACATGCCCGGCTTGCGGTACAATCTTGGCCGCTTTCTCTGGCTTACCGGCCGGCTCGCCGAGGCGGAACCGGAACTTCGCGCCGTGCTGGACCTCGATCCGGCCTTTCCGGACGCCGCGGTGAACCTTGGCAATGTCCTGCTGGCGCTTGGCAAGGCTGACGAGGGCTGGAAGTTCTACCAGGCGCGCCCGGAACGCCGCGATTCGCCGGCCTTGAAGCTTCCCTTCCCCGAATGGCGCGGCGAGCCGTTGCAGGGCAAGCGGCTGTTCGTCGGCACCGAACAGGGTTTCGGCGACCACATCCTGGCCGCCCGTTACGTGGCGGGGCTGGAGGCCGCGACGGTGACGCTCTGCACCCATCGTCCGCTGGCCCGCCTGTTCGCCCAGTTGCCCGCGACCATCCTACCGCGCGACCCGGGCGTCCCGATCCTGGTCGAGGATCACGACTACTGGACCCTGCCGCTGTCCTTGCCACGCTGGGCCCGGCCTGTTCCGGCGCCCTATCTCACCGCCTCGCCGCGCTCCGGGCTTGGTCAGGTGGGCGTCGTCTGGCGGGGTAACGCCCTACCCGACCCCGGACGCTCGCTGCCCGACGAACTCGGCCTTCGCTTGATGGAACTGCCCGGCGCGGTCTGCCTCCATCCGGAGCAAAGCGGCGCCGCCGACTTCCTGGACACCGCCGAGATCATCGCCGGCCTAGATCGCGTCGTGACCATCGACACCTCGGTCGCCCACCTGGCCGGCGCGATGGGCAAACCCGTCCTGCTGCTCCTGCAGCACTACCTGTCCGACTGGCGCTGGACCCTTCCCTGGTATCCGTCGGTCGAAATCCTCCGCCAGACTTCACCCGGCGACTGGACTGGCGTGGTCGCAGCCGTGCGCGACCGCCTTGGCGGCATCGGGTAGGAGCGAGAGACCGGTATCCGTAGCCGGCGCTGGCGACCTCGCACCGCCTGTCGGACGCGGGCAGGGTCCCTGCCCCCGCCTGGAAGCGAAGCGGCGCTGTCACGCGAGGGCGGCCAGCACCTCGTCTATCACGGGCGCCCAGGCCCCAGGCTCTGGCTGTCGCCACAGTCTCATCGTCGGATACCAAGGGCTGTCCGTTCGCTCGCGCATCCAGCGCCATTCCGAGTACTCGGTCGACAGCAGCGTCCAGCAGTTCGCGCCCATGGCGCCGGCGAGATGGGCGTTGGCCGTGTCGATCGAAATCACGAGATCGAGCCCGGCGATGATGTTGGCCGTGTCCTGGAAGTCGCGGGCGCCCGTGACCGCAGGGTCGAGGTCCACGGCCCCCGGCAACGACAGCAGGCGGCGCGCCTGCGCTTCCGGCAGAGCCCGGAACGCCGAAAGCGCGTTCGACGGCTCTCCCCGCCATGACACGCCGATGCTGCCGACCGTCCGCACCTCCGTGGCGGCGAGGTATGGGGCCGACGGCAGGTTGTCCGCTCGCGCCCCAAGCCGGTAGGGCAACGACATCGCCAGCGCCCAGAGGTCGTGTCGCGGTACGCCGGTCGAGCCGGGGCTCAGATCAACGACAGCATCGACCAGCGGCGCGAGGAGCCGCGCGAGCGGCGGCCGCGTCGCGACCGAGACCTTCGCCGCGCCCGTCCTGTTCAGGAATCGGGCGGCCATGATCTGGTCGCCAAACCCCTGCTCCGGCCACACAAGCAGGCGCTTCCCGGCCAGATCTTCGCCGCGCCATTCCGGATAGGACAGCTGCCGCGCGTTCGTCGTGAACCTGTTCGGCCGCGTCTCGTAGAGGGGCCAGCCTTCCGCGTAATCGCCGTTGGTCAGGAGCGCCTGCGCCCGGGCGAAGCTGTTCTCGTCAACCGTCAAGTTCACCGCGCACGGCTATCACTCGCTCCACAAGAACGCCAGCAGCCGGCCCCCGCGCGCGCCTGGTCCCGCCGCTGGTAGGACATGCGTCCTCGGTTTAGGATGGCAGGATGCTTGCGACGACCGAGGCCTATGGCCTGACGTTCGAGTTCCCCGCCCACGACGAGGCGGTGGGGGCGATGCTGCGCGACCACGGCGAGTTCGCGCGCCCCGAATTGGACTTCCTGCTGGATCATGCGGGTACGCAGACAGGGGCGCTTCTCGACATCGGCGCCAACATCGGCGCGATCGGCCTACCTTTCGCCGCGCAGCGACCGGCCTGGCAGATCGTGGCCGTCGAGGCTTTCGGTGGGCTGGCTGAAATCCTGAAGACGAACGTCCGACGCAATGAGTTGGAGAACGTCGTTGCGTTGCACGCTGCCGCAGGAGACCGACGCCAGATGGTCGATTTCCCCCACGTCGAACTGACGGCGCGCGGGAATTACGGGAACCTCGGATTCAGCTATCCCGCCACAGATTCACGAGCGGTGCAGATGGTCACGCTGGACGAGATCGCTCCACCAAACACCCGCCTCGTTAAGGTCGATGTACAGGGTGCCGAACCGTCCGTCCTGCGCGGTGCCGCTCGACTTCGCCACGCGGTGCGGCCGGTCTGGCTAGTCGAGGCCACAAAGGAATGGTGGAACTCCGCGCTGGAGGTGATCGAAATCCTGCGCTCCGACAGTTACGACCTCTACTGGTTCTTCTCACCGCACGCGACCCCGAGCAGCCCCCGCAGCCGCCCGACAAATCCGTTCCGGGGGGACACCGGCGTTGTCGCTTTGCCCGCTGGAACGCCGAACCGCTGGAACCTTACTGCTGTTACGGACACCGGCGCGCGACCACCGGTAGACATCGGAGCCTATCCCTACCTTGCGAGATACGCTGCTAATCGATCCGGTTGAAGTAAATCAGCAGACGCCCCGGCCCGCCGTCCTGGCTGCTGCCGGAAGTGTTGCCGTTGCTGCCCCGGCTCGCCTGTCCTGCTGATAGAGACGGAGGGTCGACGCCGCTGACAATGGAAGCTACCGAGGTCGCTGCGCCTCCCGCCGTGCCCCCGCCAGCAGGGTTGCCGACAACACCGCGCGTGTCTCCTGTAGTACGCGGCACGCCTGGAATGGCACCCGATATAATCCCACCCCCTCCGCCGCGGGCGACAGCCTCCTGGCCATCAGGAAACACGACGGTAGTGTCGCCGCCGGCGTTGCCGTTGGCCAAGGTAGCGCCTGGGCCGCCCGCTCCGATGTTTCCGGAAACCCTGCCTCCTTTGCGCACAGGGACGCGACGGTAGATCGCCGCGCCAGAAGCGGCACCGTCGCCGCCGCCACCCGAGCTCGACCGCCCTGAGCCGCCGCCGCCCCACGCGAACACCTCGGCAAAGCCGTTGTGGTCCGCCGTGTAGGAGAACGCGCCTGGCGTCTGACTGTCGATAACTTTGGACAGACGTGCGCTGTTGCGGCGCCTCCGCCCATTCATCCCCTGGGCGACGAAGCCTCGAATCTTCTGCCCCATCAGTAGTCGGCCCATTCGGCGATGAAGTTGTACGCCTTGGCGATTCCGGTCGCGGCGTAGATGCGCTCGTTCGCCTGGCCGATCAGCGGGTTGTCGTCCGAATAGCCGAAGTCCACGAGGGTCGGGCCGTCGGTGCCGCTCACCGTGTCCGACCCGCCCGTAGCGGCGGCGGCCAGGTACTTGGTGGCGCCGCCGTCGATCGAGCGGTAGGCCTGCAGCACGTTGGCGGTCACGGTCTCCAGCGGCACCGCCTGCAGGCGCGTCAGGCGCCCCCCGTTCGGGCCGAAGGTCACCAGCAGGGCGGTGTTCGTGGGCGATGTGGTGAAGGTGGTGTTGGCGCTGGCGACGCCGACCATCGCCGACCTCGGCGTCTGCGGCGTGATGATGGAATTGGCGGTTCCGGCCATATCAGTCTCCTAGAGGGCGACGGCGAGCGCGACCTGCACGCCCAGGATGAGGGTGTCGTATTCGGCGAGGTCGGCGACCGTCGGCCTCTGCCAGACGGCGTTCGTCCCGTCGGTCTTGATGAACTTGCCGGCGTTGCCGAGCTGCGCCGGCAGCTCGCCGGTGGCGCCGAGCCCAGCGGCGGCGATGTACTCCTTGATTGAAAGGCCGGCGTATCCCGGCGTCCTCACATTGGCGCCGTCGCAGATCACCGTGACGATGTCGCCTGGGTCTACGGCGACCGCGCTCCCGGCGCCGGTGGTCAGGGTCAGCACGCCGGCGCAGGCGTTCCACACCGCATAGGCCTTGCTGACCGACGGCAGAGTCACCGCGAACGGCCCCGCCCCGCCGGTGAACTTCAGCATCGCGGCGCGCGCCTCATCTTCGCCGGCGTTGGCCGTGGTCAGGGTGGCGTCGCCGGTCAGCGGCTTGGTCAGCCAGCCGGCGATGGCCTGGTCGGCGTGCGCCAGCACCGCGTTGAGCTTGTCGCCCCACAGGTTGATGTTCTCGCCCGTGAACTGCAGCTCGAAGCGCAGCGATGGGCTCCAGGAGGAAGGCATCAGACGATCACGGCTCCCGTGTCTTGGCGGATCCAGTGGACCCCGTCCGAATGGGCGAGGATGTTGAGGTCGCGCACCAGGGCGACGCAGTTCGGATAGGCGGCGGCGGGCGGCAGGCGGGCCTGGGCGGTGGCGAACACCGGTCGCGGCGCATCGGGAGCCTGCAGCTCCAAGAGAGCGTCGTAGAAGGAGGCGAGCACGGCCCGCAGCCCCTCCGGTACGCCCGGCCCGATCGGCAACAGCATCAGCTGCGTCCGTCCAGGAAGGCCGGCGTCAGTTCGGTGGCCAGCGTCCGCGCCGCCCGGTTGCGGGCATCCCTGGCGTTCACCTCGCCGATCGCCCGCTCCAGCCGCGCCTCATAGGCGCCGGCCAGTTCCGCATCGCGCAGGAAGGGCGCCGCCTCGCAAAGCGCCGCAAAGAGGTAGACGTCGGGATAGTCGGCCAGCAGCGCATTGGTCGGGGCCGCGTTCGACAGGGCGAACTTCGCCGACATCCGAAGGGTGAAGCCATAGGCCTGGTCGCAGGGTCGCTCGAACGCCAGTCGGTCGCGGTCGATGCTCCAGGCGCCGGGTTCGCCCCGCAGGCTGCAGGCGCCGATCAGCGATGGTTCGGCGAAGCTCAGCGCCCGCCGCCCGTTCGGCGTCTCGATCCACAGCGCCAGCGCTTCGGCGAAGCTGGCCGGCAGCGGAACGAACCGCGAGCCGACCACGCCGGTCAGGGTCTGCTCGACCTCGGCCATGCGCGCCCGCAGCACGCGGTTCAGCCGGGCCTCGGCCAGGGCGATGAACTCGGGAATCCGGGCGGTCAGGTCGCCGCGGACCAGCCAGGCGGCCGCCGCCGCCTGCAGCTCGGCATAGGTCGTGATCGCCATCGGCGGCCTCGATGATCTGGGGAATGTCGAAAGGGGAAGGCGCCGGGCGGCGGCCAGCGCCGCCCGGACCCGAAGCGCGGGTCAGGCGCTAGTTGTTGGCGAGCCGGCAGGCCAGCTGCGGACGCAGGGTCCTGTAGCCGTAGAGCACGTCCAGCCGGCAGGGGAACTTGTCGTTGTTGATGTCGTACTGGCGGACGATCCGCATCGACACCCCGTCGAACACTTCGCGGGCGGCGAAGTCGACGCCGCGCGGCATCACCATGTCCGCCGTGGCGAAGGCGAACGCCCCCTTCTGGTAGGCCATGGAGATCCCGTGCGCGATCGACGCCGTGCCGGCGAAGGTGATCGCCGCGCCCGCCGCCGGCGAGCCGGAGACGTTCTGTCCCGCGCCGCTGGTGACGATCGCCGGGCTGATCGCCAGGGTCCCCGCTCCGCCGGCATAGTCGGCCGTCAGGGTGAATTGCTGCGGAACGTTCGTGGTCTGCTTGGTTTCCGGATGCACCCGGTTGACGCCGGCGATGATGAAGACGTCGCCCTGCTTGCCCGCGCCCGTGCCGGTGTTGACCGCCAGGGTGGCGCCGGTCTGGCCCGCGCCGTTGACCAGATAGCCCGACCCCGCGCCGCGCTGATGCGACGGCCACAGGGTGTTCTCCATGAAATCGAACCCGGCCGTCCGCCCCATGAAACCCTCGCGGTTCTGGCGGGAGATGGTCGCCTTGTCGTTGAACAGGCCCTTCAGGGCGTCGACCAGGTCGACGTTATCCTGGGTGTTCAGATTGCAGGTCCGGCCGGTCAGCGGCGCCAGATTGTCGACCAGGACCTTCCGGCCCTGCAGCACCTTGGCGAAGGTCGCCGGCTGCCCGGCGGCGCCCACCTGATTGTAGACGTCCTTGTACATGTTCATGGCGTCCGCCTCGATGTTGGCGGCCAGCACGCTCATGGCCGGCTCCAGCACCCGCTCGGAGAAGTCGTCCAGGCTCATGGTCAGGTCGACGCTGGTGAAGTTCAGGTCCACGCCCTTCTGCGTCTGGACCTTCAGGTCCACGGCGCTCTCGGTGGTGTCCTGGGCGGCCAGGGTCGCGCCGGTCCGCACCGTGTACTGGTTCGGCAGGCGCACCTTCAGGGTGTCGCCGACCTTGGCGCCCTGGCGGGCGAAGCTGTCGTCGTATTCGCGCGTGATCGAGCCCACGAAGTTGAGCTTCTGATGCAGCACGCGCAGCGCCTCCCGCGTCACCGCGGTGGGCGTCAGGATGGTGTTCGGCATGCGCCGTCCTTTCGGGATGATGTTGAGGATGAGCCGCGCGAAGCCCCCGAGGCGCAGGCGCGCGTGCTCGGGCGTCGCCGGCCGAAGCCGGGGGCGGCGATGGAGGCGCATGCTTCTGACTCCGGCCCGTTGGCGGGTCGGCTCGTGCCGGAAGAAGGGCGCGCCAGGTCTGACTGTTGCGCTTCGCGCCGGTCAGATGCAGGAACGAAGCGGGACCCTCTGGGGGTTCTATGCGGCGGTATATCGCGCCGGGATCGCGGTGTGGGCGTGGGTGCCGCTTGGCTTCAGCGCCCGGCACACTTCTTCAAAGCGGGCGGTATTCGACCTCAGCCGCGACGCTGTCTTGCCGGTTGGGCGGCCTCTCTGCACGCCAAAATACGATCAGTTTGGAGCCTTCCCACGCCACGCGCATGGCGCGTCCATCGATAGTCGCCACACGGTCTTTCTTAAAATCGAAGGGACGCTCTGCCGGGGCTAGGACCGCCCAACTCGCGAAAGCCGTTGTCGCGCCGCAGCTGACCTCCACCACCGCGGCCTTCTTCCCGCCGTCCGGCGATAGAGCCTGCGCCTTGACCTCATAACCACAAGGATCGCCCACACCCCAGACGAACAAGCCCAGGCCGGCGATGGGCAGGATAAGGACGAGGGCGCCCACGGCGGCGATTGTCCACGCTGCGGTTCGCCAGTGAGAGCGGATTACGGGGGTCATTACGAACAAAGATAGAACATGTTCGGGGAAGGCGGAAGGGGAAGCTTAGCGTTGACGATGATAGCGGACACCTTGCTCGATCCAGTACTGATCGATCGGATCGTCACCGAACGACTTCGTACCGAGATATAGATTACCAAACTCCGGCTTTGACGTACCCGCCTGCTGCTGCGCCCACCCCGCGCCCCGCAGCAGGACCTCACCGGGCAGCCGGCTCGCCCGTCCGGCGGCGCCGTAGTTGAAGTTACCGAATGGCTCGTACCTGGAACTGCGCTGCTTGTAGTCCAGGGCTGCTTGTTAGGGACCTGCTGAAGGAACCACGCCGGGGTGTGACGACGTGCAGCCTGCATGTTGGCGTCGACACTCGCGTCAATGGGCCCAGGTGGGACCAGCACCGGACCCGTCCTGCCCGCGGCTCGCCCGTTCCCGAAGCCGGCCCGCAATTTCACCTCCGGGCTTCCGTTCCAACGAACGCGGATGTCCGCACCCGGCGTCTCGATTACGTCGCCGGGCTTGAAGGTCGCGAGATCGTAGCGACGGTCGTTTTGGTCCGCCCCGCGCAGGTCGTGGCGCCGCGGAGGCGGATTGGAAATCCAATCCGGCACTGTGGCGCTCACGCGTTTCGGCGCGCGCGATAGCGCCAAATGATCTTGAGGCGTCATATCGAACGGCCCCAGGAACGCGGCGACCGCCTGCCTGTGGTCCACCTTCACCGCCCCTTCAGCATCTGGTCGTTGCGCCGGGCCATCCACTCCTTGGTGGCCAGTTCGTCGCGCACGCCGCCGGAGCCCGCCGCGCCACCGCCGACCAGCACCGCCGGCCGCACCGCCTGGGCGCGCGCCGCGGTCTGCTGCTGGCCCGCCTGGTCGGCCTGATAGGCCTTGTGCAGCAGCTTCCACAGCCGCGCGTCGGCCATCTGCGCCAGCTCCTCGACGGTGACGCCGAACGCCTGGCCGTATTCCACCAGCTTGGCCGCCACTTCAGGCGACCAGCCATCGATCTCCTCGCGCAGCCTGCGGCCTGTTTCGGCCATCTGCTCGGCCGCCTCCCGCGCCGTCTTCAGCTGCTCGCGCTCTTCTTCGTGGCTTACCGCATAGGCAAGCTGGTCGCGCGCGCCGCTCAGGTCCTGGAAGCGGCCCCACAGCGCCTCCGCCGCCTGCGGATCCTCGGCGGCGTAGGCCTGCCAGTCGACGCCGTGGAAGCTCTCCAGCTGGTGATCCAGCGCCGCCAGCCGCAGCCGGTCCTGACTCGCGCCCGCAACCGCCCGCCTCAGCTCGGCCAGCGACTGGCGCTCGGCCTCCACCGCACGCCGATGCTCGGCCACCTCCTGGGTCTTGCGGGTGTAGTCGGCCTGCCGCAGGAACGCGCCCTTCAGCGCGCCGGGCACGCGGTACACCTCCCCCTCGTGCTCGATGTCGGCGAAATCCTCCGCGGCCTCGGCGACCTCCCCCGCCTCCGCCGTCAGGGCGAGGTCTTCCGCGCGCGCGAGGTCGTCCTCGCCCGCGATGATGGCGTCTTCGTTGTCCATGATGTCCTTCAGGCTTGGGCGCCCGCGGGCGCGATGATGTCGTTCAGAGGACTGGCGGGGCGTTCCGATCAGGCCCTCGACGCGGGACCCTGCCGCAGCGTTCCAGGCCGATTTGATCTCCGCCTCAGCGGCTGTCGCGCCGCTGCTCGGCGTTGCGTCGGTCATTGATCCGGCGGGTCTCGTGGGCCCTGCGCGCATTGGCCTCGCGCCAGTCGTCGTACAGTTCCGTCGCGAGGTCGTCGCCGAAGCTGCTGCCGAGAACGACGCCGATTGGGGCGGCGACCCCGCCCGCGGCGGCCCCCAACGCGCCACCGGCGAAGCCGCCGGCGGCGCTACCGGCGGCCGCGCGCAATATGTCTTCCTCAGTGAGGAGCTTCGCGCCGGCGTAGACCCAGCCGGGGCCCTTGATCGCCGACTTGAGAACCAGTTTGCCCCCGGGCCCCAAGGCCTTCATCGCGGGCTTGTACGCTCGCGCCTGGAACTGCTCCATGGCGTCCACGGCGCCCTCCCCGACCATCTCCCCCCAGGATCGGCGCTTCCGCTCATCGGTCATTTTCTTGGTCTCCGGCTTGACTGTTGTCTTTGGGGCGGCGGCGCGCGAGTGTGGAACACATGAAGAACCTCGCGCCTGCCTGCGCCTGAAACCCACCGTTGCATCCATGCCGAAGCGCGACCCGCCCGCATCCGCCGCCGATGATCCGCTGGATCGCCCGCTTGGGGCGCCGATCGCGCCGATCCCCGGAACCGACGTCGATCCGGAGGAAGAAATGAGGGCGCGCATCGGGCTGTGGCCGTCGGCTACGCCCCATGCCGACAGCGAGTTCGAGCGTGTGATCGACTACACCGACTGGAAGACCGATGCGGCGCGGGAGGGTCCCTATTCCAAGGGCTCCGCGCGCGGCGCCTATCGGATGTCGGACCGCCTCGACGGTTTCCTCGGCCTCCCCGCCCTGGGCTGGTTTGTCGCCATCATGGAGCAGGACATGACGTTGGGGATCGTCGCGACCGTGGCCTGGGCCGCCGTCCTGGCGATCTGGACGCCCTGGATTCTGTGGCGGGTCTGGGCCCGCAATCCGCCCGGGAATTTGCGCCATGCCGGCGGCCGGCTCGCCATCGCCTGGGCTTTGCTGGCGGGCCTGACGCCCGTTGCGTCCAGCGCGGTCGGGCTTGTTGTCTTTCCTCTCGTCTATGTGGCGGGCCTGGTCCTCATGTACCTGGCGCTCACCGCACCCCCGGTCGGTCCGCCCGCAACGCCCTGAGCCGGTTGGTCTCCGCCTCGAAGGCGTCGATCTCCAGCTTGCGCTGCTCATGCGTCCGGTCCTGCTTCAGCGCCTCGATCTGCGCCTTGGCCGCCGCCAGCGCCTGCGCCAGTTGGCCCATCTGCGCCTTCACCTGCTCCACCTCCGGCGACCCGCCCTTGGCTTGCGGCGGGATCAGCGTCTGCAGCCGCCCGGCGATCTCGTCCGCGCCCGGCCAGTCGAGGTTGCGCGCCAGCAGGTCACCGATCACCGGGGCCGCGGCCGGGTAGGCCCGGATCAGCTCGACCATCTGGTTCGCCGCCTCTTCCCGCCGGCTGGTGAAGCTCGGACCCGAGCGCACCGTCAGGTCGTACTTGCCGGCCGTCAGGTCGTAGATCCGCGACACGGCCTTGAGTTGGTCTTCAGCCCCGCCCACTCCGGTGCGCGACGCCTGGGCGGGCTGGTTCACCGCCACGCTCGTCGCCTTGCCGTCCGGACCGAGCACCCGCACCACCCTGGGCGTCGCATACACCTTGGGGATCAGGTCCAGCATGATCCGCCCGGCGTGCCGGATCGCCCGGCTCAGGTTGTCGATGTAGTGGAAGGTCGAGACGTCGCCCTCCCGCTGGCGGGCCATGATCGCCCGCCCCGAGGTCTCGTTCGACCGCGCCCCCAGGCTGGCGTCATACAGGCCCATGATCGCCTTCATGTCGTCCGAGGCGTTCATCGCCTCCTGCAGCGCCCCGGCCGGCACGCTGGCGAACGGCTGGCGCTGCGGCGGCTCCATACCGTCATACTCGATATAGGCGTGGCTCTGGACATTGGCCGTCGCCCACTTGGCCGAGTCCGTCTCGAACGCCCCCTTGCGGCCGATGAACGGCGCCTTGGGGGCCAGCGCCACCAGCTCCGTCGAGGTGGTCCGCCAGTAGTTGAACATCCGCTGCGGGTCCTTGGCGTCGCGCACCAGGCTGCGCAGGCGCCGTCGTCCGTCGACGTGCAGTTCCTCGCCATAGACCGGCACGATCGGGATGAACCGGCCCGCCCAGTCGACGGTCTCCAGCACCTCCGCCCCGGTCAGGATCCGCTGCGTCACCTTGTGGCCGGCCACCGTCCGCGGCCGGCCGACCGGCTGCACGCCCAGGGCGTCGAACATCGCCTTCTGGGTCTTGTAGACGCCCTCCTCCACCACCTGGCCGTCGGACAGCGCCAGGATGGTCTTCCTCACGACCTCGCGCCGCCAGTATTCGGCGACCATCACCCGGTCGCCTTCCAGCCACGGGCCCGTCAGCCCGGCATAGCGGTCGGCGCTCCAGTCGACGGCGTCGGCCCCTTTCCACCGCGCCTCGAAGGCGGCCTTGGGCAGGGTGTCGACCACGAAGGCGGTGTTCCAGTCGGAGCTGTCCGCCGCCGTGGAGTCCGGATCGCCATAGACGCTGAACGGATTGCCCACCCGTTCGACCGCGATGTCCTGGTCGAAACCGTCGTCGGTGGCGTAGCGGGTGTTGATGCGGAAATAGCCGACGCCCGACGTCACCGCGAAATCCAGGGCGGTGTCGTAGGCCACCTCCGCGTCGCTCGACTGCTCGATGTGGCGGATCAGCCCGTTGAACACCTCCGCCGTCTCGGGATCGGCGCCGGAGTCCACCGGATGCACCGCGATGGCCGGCTTGTTCTGCCGCGCATCGTTGACCACCTGGCGGATGAACGCCGGCAACCGGTTGATGGTCAGGGTTGGCCGCCCGTCCAGCTCGCGCTCGCGGCGCACCTGCTCCGGCCACTGCTCGCCCAGCCGGGCGAAGCGCAGGTCGTCCAGCGCCTGGCGCCGGTTCTCCGCCTCCACCTCGGCGGCCAGCTCGAACGCCTCGCGCGCTTCCTGGATGATCTTCTCGTCGGACAAGGCATGGCCCCAATGCAAGGCGCCCGCGCGAGCAGGCCCGGCGGGTGGAAAGCGGCGCCCCGAAGGACCCGCGGTTCAATCTGGAGAAGGCGTCGGCGCCCGCCCGTCCTGCGGAACCCCGCGGACCGGACGCACTCATCAACGCTGACATAATCTTCGCGAATTCGCGCGCGAATGGGCAGTTATATACTTTACAAAGCACCCCGGGGAATGGCATAACAGCGGAGTCAGAACGGACCCGCGCCATGAACCTTACGAACCCGATCTTCCAAGACGCCGACAAAGCCCGCGAGCATCTGGAAAGGACGCGCTGGCCGAACGGGCCTGAGTGCCCGCATTGCGGCGTGGTCAACGAAGCGACGAGCGTGTCGGGCGAAGGCAAGAAGGCCCGCGCTGGCACCTACCAGTGCAACGCTTGCCGTGGTCAGTTCACGGTCACGGTCGGAACCGTGTTCGAGTCGTCCAAGGTCCCGCTCAACAAGTGGGTGCTGGCGACCTACCTCATGTCGTCCAGTAAGAAGGGCATCAGCGCCCACCAGCTCCACCGCACGCTGGGCGTCACCTACAAGACCGCCTGGTTCATGGCGCACCGCATCCGCGAGGCGATGAACCCCACGGCTCCCGGCCCGCTCGGCGGCGCTGGCAAGGTCGTGGAGGTCGATGAGACCTACGTGGGCGGCAAGGAGTCCAACAAGCACCGCAACAAGCGCAACGCCAAGATGGACGTGTTCGGCGGGAAGCAGGCGGTCCTGACACTGGTCGAACGCGATGGCCGCGCCCGTTCATTCCATGTGCCGCGTGTAACGGCGCGCACGTTGCGCCCGATCATCGTCAAGACCGCCGACCGTGCTTCGCACCTGATGACGGACGGCGCCCGCATGTACCCGGCCGTGGGGCGCGAGTTCGCCTCGCACTCCTCAGTCGATCATGCGGCGGGCGAGTACGTCCGTATGGGGTTCCACCATTCAAACACGGTGGAGAACTACTTCTCGATCCTGAAGCGCGGCGTGGTCGGCACGTTCCACCACGTCTCAGAAGCGCACCTCGCGCGCTACCTCGCCGAGTTCGACTTCCGCTATTCCAACCGCTCGGGCCTTGGCGTGGATGACACCGCCCGCACTCAGGAGGCGCTCAAGGGGATCGCTGGTAAGCGCCTGACCTATCGGCGGTCTGACGAAGGCGCGCACGCGTAAGCAGAAAGCTAGGAAGCTTCAGGCGAAGCGTCGAAGGCTCAATATGAGTAGAGCGCCAGACGGATAGCCTGTGGACCGCGCGGAACGTTTGCGGAACACCTGCTTGCCGAGTCGTTAACGGCGCCTAACACTGCCCTAGTGGGACGATTCTACGCCACAAATGGCGAACCCACGGCCGCGCCAACGGTCCGTGGGTTCATTTCTGCCGGTGAGCGGCAGAGCTTGGGTAGCACCCTCAGACTCCCAGAGTCTGAGGCCAGGGTCAACGCTCGCCGGCTTCTTTTAGGAGCCTGATTTGCCCCGATACGTCGTTAGCTACGACCTACACCGTGAGACCAGCACCGAGGACTACAAGCGCGTCCATGACGCGCTACGAACGGCCGTCGACTTCTGCTGGCCGCTTTTGTCCTTCTGGATCATCGAGACACCGCTTAGTCCCAGGGGCGTCATACAGAAGCTTCTCGACATGGCGGCCATCGACGACAACGACGGCATTGTCGTGCTTGAGATCACAGGCGTCGGAGACTTCCGGCGTCTGGACTCCCAGGCGGCAATCGACTGGCTGAACTCGCGCCTCGTACGTCGCTAGGCTCATTTCTTGTGTGGCGCGGGCTTCGGCTCGCGCCCCTTCTTCAGCTTTTCGCCGCCAGTATGCGGCTTGTGAGGCGTCCTCAGCAGGTTGCCGAGCGTCTCTTCAAAGCGGCGCTGCACATCTGGCGCGTCCGCGTCGTCTTCAGGCTCGGGGGGCTTATCGTTGAAAGTTGAGTTCATCGCGACACCCTACAGGGAAGACCAGATCGTCCGCGAGCTTCCCGACCGGATAGCAAGGACGATGCTCTTCGTATTCGTGACCTGGCCTGCGTGGGAGCTGGAGATCACGAAGTGGCTCATCTTGGTCTCGGGGCTCGATCCCCACGTGGCGCCCCTTCTACTCGGCAACATGGACACCAAGGCCAAGCTCGACCGGATCAAGGCCATATACAAGCAGATGGGCGCCGAGCCGGTGGTGCAATACGTCGGCCGCCTCAGCAAGCGCCACGAACACCACGTCCAGTGCCGCAACATCATGACCCACAACTCGTACGGCGGGTATCTAGTCGATGAGCCCGACGTAACCCTATTCCGGACCCACCGCGCCGCTCCCGGTCACTTCCGGCTCGGAACCTACGCGTATCAGATCCACCTCGATCAAATGACCGACGCGGCCGAGTTCGCGAAAGGCTACGCCGAGACTATGGGCGACTGGCTCGAAGGGCTGCACGGACGACGCGAGCGAGAGTTCCGGCGGGGTCCTCTTCCCACTCGCCCTCGCAAGTCTCGTAATACGCTTCTAGAGCAGCTTCGATTATTTCCGGACTGAGTTCGGGTTCGTCCTGATCCTCGCCCGCGCGGGCCATGTCTCTCTGTCCTTGAATGGGCAGAGAGACACCTGAGAAGGCCGGCCTGTCACGCGGTATCAGGGTACCGAATCAGGTCTGCTTTGTCACGTATATAACTGCCCGCGAATGTCAAGAACAAATACGGAACATGCCGGAAGCTCGGCGAGCGCCGTTAACCGCCCATTGACTCTACGGTCAAGCTGCGGCTCGCTCCCTGCGGCTCGGGGGAGCGGAATGAAATCGACTCTTATGGTGCTCGTCGCGGCGATGCTGCTGCACGCCACGCCGGCCGCCGCCCAGGCGGCGGGCGCGGTGCGCGGTCCTGAGCCGCGGGCCAGTCTCGGCTTCTGGGGGCCGGCCGACAGCTTCTGGCGCGAAACGGCCGAGCTGGCGCCCTGCTCTCGCACCGGCGCGGCCCGCAGTCCGCTGTCGGCGGTCGCCCCGCGCCTGCGCCTCGCCGGTCAGGCGCGCCATGCCGAGCTGCTCGGCGAGATCCTCGGCCCCGCGCCGCTCGCCCCCATGGTGGTCGCCAAGGCCCGGGCATGCGTCGCCGCCCCTGAGGTTTCGGAGACCGTGCCGGTGCTGCTTGCCGACGGGGCGGGCGGCTTCAAGCGATTCCAGACCGCGTTCGCCGCCTGCATGGCCGGTCAGGACGCCGCCCGATATGTCGGCTCCATGACCCTGTGGATCGATCGCAGCTGCCACTGGTGAGCGGCCGGCCTCAGCGCGGCGGCTTCACCCCGGCGGCGATGTCCTCCAGCATCGAGGTCAGTTCCCAGGCCACCTCGCGGGTCAGGGCGCCGCCGCCGGCCTGTTCGCCGTAGAGGCCCGAGCGGGTCAGGCCGTCGACCAGCCCCTCGAAGGCCGCCGGCTCGGACAGCGCCAGGTGGGTGATCAGCGCGCGCAGCAGGAAGTCGTGGGCGATCAGGCTGCGCTTGGCGTCGTCCAGCGCCGCCTCCAGGGCCATGATCCGGCCCGCCTCGTCGCCCATCATCGCCGACCTCCGATCCCGCGGCCGTTCAGGCGGTCGCGAACAGTTCCAGGCCGCGCGGCAGGGCGCGGGGCCGGCGCCCGGTGATCAGGTCCTCGGCCACGCCGATGCTTTCGATCAGGGCGGCGAACTCGAACGGCTTGGGCAGCACGCCCAGGGCGGCGTCGCAGTTGGCCCGCGCCTGCGCCACCTGGCCGCTGACGAAATAGCAGGGCACGCCCCGCGTGGCGCGCAGCCGCCGGGCGAGGTCGATACCCTCGTCGTGGCCGGCCAGATTGATGTCGATCATCGCCAGGTCCGGCGTGCGGCTTTCGGCCAGCGCCTCGGCCTCCTCGACGGTATAGGCGGGACCCAGCACCTCATGCCCCGCGTCGGCCAGCTCCATGGCCACCGCGCAGGCGATCATCGGCTCGTCTTCCACCACCAGGATGATCATCGTCCAGAACGCTCCGGCTACCGCCCCCGGTTAACATTGGAGTTCGCCCGCTGAACATCCCTCTTTTGAGATGAACAGGGGCTGTCAGCATCGCAGGCGCTTCGTCCGTCGGCGGAATGGGACCGCTAGCAGCGAACTCGCGCGCTGGGTGGAACCGGGCGGCGGCTTGCGCGTTGTGCTGGATCACCGAAGGGTCATCCGGGGGGAGCCGACGCCTTGCCAGCAGTCCGGAAGACAGGCGCATTCCGCCCGCCGCCAGCCCCGTCATGACCGAGCCCCACGACCATCAGGCCCTTCTCGAAAGCGAGCGCCGCTTCCGGTTCCTGGTCGAGGGGGTGATCGACTACGCCATCTACATGCTCGACATCGACGGCCGGGTCGCCAACTGGAACCGCGGCGCCGAGCGCATCAAGCAGTATGCCGCCGACGAAGTGGTCGGGCGCCACTTCGGCATGTTCTACACGCCCGAGGATCAGGCCGCGGGCATCCCCGACCGCGCCCTGGCCGTCGCCCTGGCGGAGGGCCGCTACGAGAGCGAGGGCTGGCGCGTCCGCCGCAACGGCGAGCGCTTCTGGGCCTCGGCGGTGATCGACCGGATCTACGACGACGAAGGCCGCCACATCGGCTTCGCCAAGATCACCCGCGACATCTCCGACCGCCGCGCCGCCCAGGAGGCCCTGGAGAAGAGCGAACG
Source organism: Pseudomonadota bacterium (assembly GCA_023434015.1). Classification (GTDB taxonomy): domain Bacteria; phylum Pseudomonadota; class Alphaproteobacteria; order Caulobacterales; family Caulobacteraceae; genus Phenylobacterium. The sequence continues at coordinate 18,615 of JAEYTM010000084.1, forward strand.
CCAGTTCCGCCTGCTGGTCGCCGGCGTCATCGACTACGCCCTGTTCATGCTCGACCCCGAGGGCGTGGTGGCCAGCTGGAACGCCGGCGCCGAGCACATCAAGGGCTATGCCGCCGAGGAGATCGTCGGCCGGCACATCTCGACCTTCTACACCGCCGCCGACCGCGCGGCCGGCCTGCCCGCCCACGCCCTCAGCACCGCCGCCGCCCAGGGCCGCTACGAGGCCGAGGCCTGGCGGGTGCGCAAGGACGGCGGCCTGTTCTGGGCCAGCGTGGTGATCGACGCCATCCACGACGAGCAGGGCCAGCTGATCGGCTTCGCCAAGATCACCCGCGACATCACCGAGCGCCGCAACGCCCAGCTCGAGCTGCAGAAGGCGCACGAGCGCCTCGCCCAGGCCCAGAAGATGGAGGCCCTCGGCCAGCTCACCGGCGGCGTCGCCCACGACTTCAACAACCTGCTGATGGTGGTCAGCGGCCAGGCGCACCTGCTGCGCAAGCGGATCGGCGACGATCCCCGCGCCCGCCGCGCGCTCGACGCCATCGAGACCGCCGCCCGCCGCGGCCAGGATCTCACGCGCCACCTGCTGTCCTTCGCGCGCCGCCAGCGGCTGAATCCCGCGCCCCTGTCGCTCAGCGCCGCCGCGGCCCCCCTGCGCGAGTTGCTGGGCGCCAGCCTCGGCGGCCAGATCAGCTTCGAGGTCGACCTGCCGGACGACCTCTGGGCCGTCGAGGTCGACGCCAGCGAGCTGGAGCTCGCCCTGCTCAACATGGCGGTCAACGCCCGCGACGCCATGCCCGACGGCGGCGCCCTGACCATCGCCGCCCGCAACGTCGTCCTGCGGGATGACGAGGTCGATCCGGACATCTCCGGCGACTTCGTGGCCATCACCATCCGCGACACCGGCGCCGGCATCCCGCCCGACATCCTGGCCCAGGTGTTCGAGCCCTTCTTCACCACCAAGGACGTCGACAAGGGCACCGGCCTCGGCCTGTCACAGGTCTACGGCTTCGCCCAGCAGTCGGGCGGCCGGGTGATGATCGAGTCGGAGCTGGGCGTCGGCTCCGTGGTCACCCTCTATCTGCCGCGCACCCTGGCCGAGCCGAACACCGTCGCCGCCCGGCCGGCCGCCGCCGCCGCCCGCCAGGGGGCCCGCGTCCTGGTGGTGGAGGACAATCCCGACGTCGCCGAGGTCGCCGCCGGCCTGCTCGAACAGCTCGGCGCCGTGACCCATGTCGTCGGCAACGCCGAGGCCGCCCTCCGGGCGCTCGCCGAGGGCGACATTCCCGACCTGGTGTTCAGCGATATCGTCATGGCCGGCGGCCTCGATGGCCTGGAGCTGGCCCGCCGCATCCGCCGCGAGCGTCCCGACGTGCCGGTGTTGCTGGCCACCGGCTACAGCCAGGCGGCCGAACGGATGGGCGACGAATTCCCCATCCTGACGAAGCCCTATCAGATCGCCGACCTCAGCCGCGCGCTCAGCAGCCTGCTGGGTCCGATGGAGGACCCCGACGCGCCGATCGACCTGGGCGC
>JAEYTM010000103.1 GCA_023434015.1 Pseudomonadota bacterium
CCGCAGGGCCGCCCGCGCCTCGGCCGGCGTCACCCCGCCGACCGCGAACAGCAGCACCCCATAGGTCAGGCCGCCGGCCAGGCAGACCAGCAGCAGCGTCGCCTCCTTGGTCCCCAGAACCGGGACCCCGCCGAACAGGCCCTCCAGCCACGGCCGGTAGTGGGAGGCGGCGGCCAGCATCGCCCCCAGCACCGCGCTCGCCGCGGCCACCCGGCCGATCTTGCCCCAGGCCCGCGCCGAGGGCCGGTAGGCGCCCTGGCCGGCCAGCCGCAGCGCCAGCTGCGCCACCGTCACCCAGGACGCCGCCGCCGTCGCCAGGGCGATGCCCTCGAAGCCGAGGGTGTAGAACAGGGCCACGCCCAGCACGATGTTCACCGCCACCGAGACCAGCGAGAAGGTCATCGGCGTGCGGGTGTCGCCGCGGGCGAAGAAGGCCGGCTGCAGGATCTTGATCAGCACGAAGGCGGGCACGCCCCAGCCGTAGTGGAACAGCAGCCGGGCGGCGTTGGCCGCGTCCGCGCTGGTGAAGGCGCCGCGGGCGAACAGGCCGTCGATCAGGTAGAACGGCATGGCCATCAGCGCCGCCGCCGCCGGCAGGCTCAGCGCCAGGCCGAACACCACCGCCTGGTCCATGGCGCCCTGGGCGTCGTCGTGGTCCTCGGTCTGGATCGAGGCCGACAGGCGCGGCAGCAGGGCGACCCCGATGGCCACCCCCACCAGGCTCAGCGGCAGCTGATAGAAGCGCTCGGCGAAGCTCAGCCAGGCGCGCATCCCGGCCACCTGGCTGGCCAGGGCGGCGGAGATCACCAGGTTGATCTGGGTGGCGCTGGAGGCGATCACGCCGGGGATCATCCGGCGCAGCATGCCGCGGGTGTCGGCGGTCAGCTTCAGGCTGCCCAGGCGGATCCGCGCCCCGGTGCGCCGCGCGCCCCACCAGCACAGCGCCGCCTGGCTGACGCCGGCGACCAGCACCCCCCAGGACGCCGCCCAGGCCGCCTCGACCGGGTCCTTCTGCGGCAGCACCACGGCCAGCATCACCAGGTTCAGCACCGTCGGATAGAGGCCGGAGACGATGAACCGCCCCCGCGCCTGCAGGGCGCCGGCGAACAGGGCGGCGATCACCATGCAGGGCAGATAGGGCATGGTGATCTGGGTCAGGATCACCGCCAGCTTGAACTTCGCCGGATCGGCCAGGAAGCCGTAGCTGTAGACCTGCATGATCCACGGCATGGCCAGCTGGCAGGCCACGGTGATGACGACGCTCAGCGCCGCCATGGTCGCCAGGGCGTCGGAGGCGAAGCGGTCGGCCGCCTCCTTGCCCTCGGCGGCCAGGCGCCGCGAATAGTCCGGCACGAAGGCGGCGGCGAAGGCGCCCTCGGCGAACATCCGCCGGAACAGGTTCGGGAAGGTCAGGGCCGTGTAATAGGCGTCCGCGGCGATGGTCTGGCTGGCGCCCAGCTTGGCGGCGATCACCAGGTCCCGCGCCAGCCCCATGAACCGGCTGACCAGGGTCAGGGCCGAGAAGATCGCCGACGACCGCAGCAGGCCCGGCGGCCTGCGCTGCGGCGCCTCCGGCGCGGGGATGGGCAGGGGCGTCGGCGTCTCGGTCACGCCGGTCTTGGTCGGCGGCTTCGGGCGCCCCGTCAAGCTAGCGCGTCAAGCTAGCGCGCCACGCTGGCCCGGGCGCGCTGCAGGTTGGCGCGGCCGCCGCCCGACTTCACCTCGTCCTCGGCGTCGGTCAGGGCCGACATCAGCGCCGTCTTCAGGGCGTTGCGCTTGCGGGCGTCGGCGATCTTCCCGCCGTCGGCGCCGACCACATAGAAGGCGTCCACCGCCCGCTCGCCATAGCCGTCGATGTGCGCCGACAGGATCGACAGCCCGGCGTCGGAGATGGTCCGCGCCAGCGCCGCCAGCAGGCCCGGCCGGTCGCGGCCCGAGGCCTCGATCACCGTCGAGGTCTCCGAGGCGTCGTTGTCCAGCATCACCGTCGGGGTGATCGAGAAGGCCGCCGTGCGGCCCAGGTCGCCGGGCCGGCGCGTCTCGGCCCTCGCCGGCTCGCCGCGCGCCGCCCCCTCCAGGGCCTCGGTCAGCCGCACCAGGGCCTTGGGCGTCGTGCCGCCATAGGGCTGGCCGGTGGCGTCCTGCACATAGAACACGTCCAGCGCCTGGCCGGCGCGGGAAGTGTACACCCGCGCCCCGACGACGTTGGCCCCGGACTGGGTGATCGCCTCGGCGAGGTCGACGAACAGCCGCGGCCGGTCGGTCGCCGCCACCGCCACTTCCGAGGCGTTGAGGTCGGTCCGCACCCGGCCCTCGGCCGCCGCCCCGCCGTTCTCCCGCGCCCGCCGCGACAGCGCTGCGTGGGTCAGCACCTCGGCGTCGGAGAAGGCGCTGAAATAGGCGTCCTCCATGGCGTCGCCCCAGGCCTCGGCCGCCGGGTCGGCGCGCGACATCCGCACCCGCGCGTCATAGGCGGCGTTCTCGTGATAGCGCTTCAGCGCCGCCGCCGTGTCCGAGCCGCGGCCGCCACGGAAGATCGCCTCGGTTGCGCCGTAGAGCTCGCGCATCAGCTGGCCCTTCCAGCCGTTCCACACGCCGGGCCCGACGGCGCGGATGTCGGCGGTGGTCAGCACCAGCAGCAGGCGCAGACGCTCCGGCGTCTGCACGATGCCGGCGAAGTCGGAGACCGTCCGCGGGTCGGAGATGTCGCGCTTCTGGGCGTAGTCGCTCATCACCAGGTGGTGCTCGACCAGCCAGGCGACCAGCTCGATCTTCGAGCGCTCCACGCCCAGGCGCTCGCAGGCCGAGCGCGCCGCCCGCGCCCCGGCCAGCTCCTGGCCGCCGGCCCCGCCCTTGCCGGTGTCGTGCAGCAGCATAGCCAGGAACAGCGCCTCGCGGTCGTCGATCAGCGGCATGATCTGGGTCGACAGCGGGTGGTCCTCGGCGAACCGCCCGGCGGCGATGTCGGCGATCACCCCGATGGCCCGCAGGGTGTGCTCGTCCACCGTGTAGGAGTGGTACATGTTGAACTGCATCTGGGCGACGATCCGCCCGTACTCGGGGATGTAGCGGCCCAGCACCCCGGCCTCGGTCATCAGCGTCAGGGTCCGCTGCGGGTCGCGCCCGCGCGCCAGCACGTCGAGGAACACCTTGGCCGCGTGGCGGTCGCGCCGCACCGCCGAGGTGATCAGCGGCGTCGCCCGGCTGGCGGCGGTGAAGGCGTCGGGGTGCAGGTCGAGGTTGCGGCGGTCGGCGATGCGGAACAGCCGCAGCAGGTTCACCGGGTCGCGCTCGAAGGTCTCCGGCCCGTCCACCGCCAGCCGCCCGGACACCTCGTGGAAGCCCGGCTCGTCCAGCGGCGTCTTCTTCGGCCGCCGGGTCGGCAGCAGGCGCGAGATGCCCTTCGGCGCGGTCTTGACCTGGTCGGCCTCCAGCTTGGCGGCGAACACCCGGGTCAGCGAGCCGACCTCCTTGGCGAACAGGAAGTAGCGGCGCATGAACCGCTCCACCGCCGGCGCGTCGCCGCGGTCGCCATAGCCCATCCGCCGGGCGATCTCCGGCTGCAGGTCGAAGGTCAGCCGCTCCTCCGGCCGGCCGGTGGCGAAGTGCAGGTGGCTGCGCACCGCCCATAGGAAGTCGAAGGCGCGGATGAAGGTGCGCACCTCCCGCCCGTCGAACATCTCCAGCCGCATCACCGTCTCGATCGGCTCGCCCGGCCGCAGGTACTGGGCGATCCAGAACAGGGTGTTGAGGTCGCGCAGGCCGCCCTTGCCCTCCTTGACGTTGGGCTCGACCATGTAGCGGCTGGCCCCGGCGCGGGCGTGACGCTCGTCGCGCTCCTTCAGCTTGGCGGCGACGAACTCGGCCCCGGTGCCCTTGACCACCTCGGTCTGGAACCGCCGCATCAGCTCGGCCGCCAGCGCCTCGTCGCCGCACAGCCGGCGGGCCTCGAGGATCGAGGTGCGGATGGTGAAGTCCTCGCGCGCCAGCTTCACGCACTCGTCGATGGTCCGCGAGGCGTGGCCGACCTTGAAGCCCAGGTCCCACAGCGCATAGAGCATGTACTCGATCACGCTCTCGGCGTGGGCGGTCTGCTTGTAGGGCCGCACGAACAGCAGATCGATGTCCGAGAACGGCGCCAGCGTCCCGCGCCCGTAGCCGCCCACCGCCATCAGCGCCAGCCGCTCGCCCTCGGTCGGGTTGCGCGCCCGGAAGATGTGCACGGTGGTGAAGTCCCACAGCGCCGAGACCACCTCGTCGGTCACCCCGGAGAGCAGCCGCGCGGTCTCGATCCCCCCGGCCCCGTTCTCCAGCCGCTCCTTGGCGATCATCCGGCCGCGGAACAGCGCCTGTTTCAGGATCTCCAGCGCCGCCTTGCGCTGCGCCGTCTCGTCGGCGGCCTCCAGGGCGGCGGCGGACAGCTGGGCGCGCAGCCGCACCCCGTCGACGACATATTCCAGGCGGGTCGGGCGCAGGCGTGGGGGCATGGCCCGGGATATAGGCGAATTCGCCGCCGCGCGCAGGAGGCTTCGCCGCCGCCGCGCCGCTTCCCGGCGCCTTGTGCATTCCGGCGGCGCTCCCAGATAGGAGGGCTGTCCTCAACGGGCAGTCAGTCAGGCGGACGGGTCGTCGGTCAGTGCAGTAAGGGAGGGTGCCGGTCTTGGCGTCACCGTTCGACGGCTATGAAGTGGAGCAGGCCCTGCGGCCGCAGGCCCCCGGCTGGGGCTTCGACCTCGACCGCGCCCTCTCCTCGGTGGTCGCCCTGGAGGCCCGCGTGCCGGACGACGCTTTCACCGCCCCGGTGCTCGGCACCTCGCGGCTCGGCAACGGCGTCGTCATCGGCGCCAACGGCCTCGTCCTGACCATCGGCTATCTGGTCACCGAGGCCGACGAGGTGATCCTCACCCGCAACGACGGCGTCCGCGTCCCCGGCCACGTCCTCGGCGTCGACCAGGCGACCGGCTTCGGCCTCGTCCAGGCGCTGGACCCGCTCGACCTGCCCGCCCTGCCGCTGGGCGACTCCGCCGCCCTGGAGCCCGGCCGCCCGGTGGTGGTCGCCGGGGCCGGCGGCCGCGCCCACGCCCTCTCCGGCCAGCTGATCGCCCGCATGCCGTTCGACGGCTACTGGGAGTACCGGCTGGAGGCCGCCCTGATGACCGCCCCGGCCCATCCGCACTGGAGCGGCGCGGCCCTGATCGGCGCCGACGGCCGGCTGCTCGGCGTCGGCTCGCTCAGCCTGGAGCGCCAGACCCGCGTCGGGCCGCAGCCGATCAACATGTTCGTGCCGATCGAGCTGCTGCCGCCGATCCTCGACGACCTCGCCCGCGGCCGCCCGGCCCGCGCGCCGCGCCCCTGGCTCGGCGTCTTCGCCCAGGAGCTGGAGGAGGGCGGCGTCATCGTCGCCGCGATCAATCCGGCCAGCCCCGCCGCCCGCGCCGAGCTGCGCCCCGGCGACATCGTCCACGCCGTCGCCGGCCAGCCGGTCGGCGACCTCTCCGGCTTCTACGACGCCCTCTGGGGCCTCGGCCCGGCCGGCGTCGTCGTCCCCCTGACCCTGCAGCGCGAGAACGACGTCTTCGACGTCGAGGTCCGCTCCGCCGACCGCGCCAGGCTGCTGAAGAAGCCCCGCCTCAACTGACCTGCGCAGCCAACCCCCTTCTCCCCCTGCCGAACAAGGACCGCGCAGCCAGAAACCCTTCTCTCCCTGCCGGAGAAGGACCACGCG
>JAEYTM010000131.1 GCA_023434015.1 Pseudomonadota bacterium
ACCAGGATCTCTCCGCCCTCGCCGACCTCGAGGACGAACTGGCCCAGCTCTGCGAGAAGGTCGGGCGACACGCCCGCCAGGACGGCGTCGCCGGTCGGGTGGTGACGCTGAAGCTGCGCACTACCGACTTCCGCGTCGTCACGCGGCGCCGGACGATCCCGGTGCCGACCCAGACCGCCAAGACCCTGTTCGCCGTCGGCCGCGAGTTGCTGGCCCGCGAGATCGGAAAGCCCTACCGGCTGATCGGAATCGGCATCGCCGAACTGGTCGCTGCCGAAGGCGCGACCTCCGACTTCTTCGCCGGAGACGAGCGCCGCGCCCTGGCCGGCGAGAAGACGCTCGACGCCATCCGGGCGAGATTCGGGCCGGACGCCGTGACCTCGGGCCGGATCCTGCGCGCCAAGGCTGGCCCGAAGGAAGATTAGCCGCCCCGCCGGGCGCTTGCCGGACCAGCCGGCGCAGGCGATTGGGGACAATCGCCGCGGGTGCGGCCTTTCAACCCTTCCAAACGCAAATGTTTTCCATATCTAATCCAGCAAGGGCGTCACGCCTGGGGCGCCAGGAGATCCGGTCGATGGCCGAACGTAAGAAGGATGACCAGGGGCCCGGACTAGGGTCTTCGGTGGTCACCCAGACCAAGGCCAAGACGCAGAAGCCGTCTATGTATCGCGTGCTTCTGCTGAACGACGACTACACTCCGATGGAGTTCGTCGTTTACGTGCTTGAGCAATTCTTCAACAAGTCGCGCGAAGACGCGACTCGGATCATGTTGCATGTCCACCAACACGGGGTGGGCGTCTGCGGGGTCTTCACTTACGAAGTGGCGGAAACAAAAGTGGCTCAGGTCGTTGATACTGCACGGCGGCACCAGCATCCGCTCCAGTGCACAATGGAAAAGGATTAGGACCTCTTGCCGTCATTCTCGCGCCAGCTCGAAGAGTCCCTTCATCGCGCCGTCGCCTACGCCAACCAGCGGAAGCACGAGTACGCGACGCTTGAGCACCTGCTGCTCTCCCTGATCGACGATGAGGACGCCGCCGGCGTGATGCGCGCCTGCGACGTCGAACTCCCCGCCCTGCGCACTACCCTGACCAACTATGTGGACAACGAGCTGCGCTCGCTGGTCGTCGACGACGGCGAGGACGCCAAGCCGACCGCCGGCTTCCAGCGCGTCATCCAGCGCGCCGTGATCCATGTGCAGTCTTCGGGCCGCGAGGAAGTCTCCGGCGCCAACGTGCTGGTGGCGATCTTCTCCGAGCGCGAGAGCCACGCCGCCTATTTCCTGCAAGAGCAGGACATGACCCGCTACGACGCGGTGAACTACATCGCCCACGGCATCGCCAAGAAGGCCGGCGTCGCCGAGCCCAAGGCGGTCAAGGGCGCCGACGACGAGGACAAGCCGACCGTCAAGACCGGCGGCGAGGCCCTCGAAGCCTACTGCGTCGACCTCAACGAGAAGGCCAAGCAGGGCAAGGTCGATCCGCTGATCGGCCGCCACAGCGAGGTCGAGCGCTGCATCCAGATTCTCTGCCGCCGGACCAAGAACAACCCGCTGCTGGTGGGCGATCCCGGCGTCGGCAAGACCGCCATCGCCGAGGGCCTGGCCCGCAAGATCGTCAACCAGCAGGTCCCCGAGGTTCTGTCCGGTTCGACGATCTTCTCGCTCGACATGGGCGCCCTGCTGGCCGGCACCCGCTACCGCGGCGACTTCGAGGAGCGGATCAAGCAGGTCGTCAAGGAGCTGGAGAACCACCCCGACGCCATCCTGTTCATCGACGAGATCCACACGGTGATCGGCGCCGGCGCGACCAGCGGCGGGGCGATGGACGCCTCCAACCTGCTGAAGCCGGCCCTGGCGTCGGGCGCCCTGCGCTGCATGGGCTCGCCGACCTACAAGGAATTCCGCCAGCACTTCGAGAAGGACCGCGCCCTGGTGCGCCGGTTCCAGAAGATCGACGTCAACGAGCCGACGGTCGAGGACACCATCAAGATCCTCAAGGGGCTGAAGACCTACTACGAGGACTTCCACAAGCTCCGCTACACGAACGACGCCATCAAGGCGGCGGTGGAGCTGTCGGCGAAGTACATCACCGACCGCAAGCTGCCCGACAAGGCGATCGACATCATCGACGAGGCCGGCGCCAGTCAGATGCTGCTGCCCGAAGGCAAGCGGAAGAAGACCATCGGCCTGAAGGAAGTCGAGGCGGTGGTCGCCAAGATCGCCCGCATCCCGCCGAAGTCGGTGTCCAAGACCGACACCGAGGCGCTGAAGCAGCTCGAGACCGACCTGAAGCGCGCGGTCTACGGCCAGGACCTCGCCATCGAACAGCTTTCGGCGGCGATGAAGATGGCCCGGGCCGGCCTGCGCGACGCCAACAAGCCGATCGGCAGCTACCTGTTCTCCGGCCCCACCGGCACCGGCAAGACCGAGACGGCCCGCCAGCTGGCCTCCACCCTCGGCATCGAACTCCTGCGGTTCGACATGTCCGAATATATGGAGCGCCACACGGTCAGCCGCCTGATCGGCGCGCCTCCCGGCTATGTCGGCTTCGACCAGGGCGGCCTGCTGACCGACGCCGTCGACCAGCATCCGCACGCCGTGGTCCTGCTGGACGAGATCGAGAAGGCCCACCCGGACGTCTACAACATCCTGCTGCAGGTCATGGACCACGGTCAGCTGACCGACTCCAACGGCAAGAAGATCGACTTCCGCAACGTGGGCCTGATCATGACCACCAACGCCGGCGCCGCCGACGCCCAGCGCAACTCGATCGGCTTCGGCCGCGGGAAGCAGGACGACGAGGCCGAGGAGGCGATCAAGCGGGTGTTCACGCCCGAGTTCCGCAACCGCCTCGACGCGGTGGTGGCCTTCCGCCCGCTGACCCCGGAGATCATCCGTCTGGTGGTGCAGAAGTTCATCATGCAGCTGGAGGCCCAGCTGGCCGACCGCCATGTCACCATCGAGACCGATGACGACGCGGCCGACTGGCTCGCCAAGAACGGCTTCGACGAGCTCTACGGGGCGCGCCCGCTCGGCCGGGTCATTCAGGAGAACATCAAGAAGCCGCTCGCCGACGAAATCCTGTTCGGCAAGCTGGTCAAAGGCGGCCATGTCCGCGTGGTGCTGAAGGACGGCAAGCTGTCGTTCGAGATCGAGGGCGACAGCCGCGAGCCCGGCGCGCCGATCATCGAAGCGCCCAGCGAGGACGCCGAGACCGCCCTGGCCGAGTGAGCCGGCTACAAGACGACCAGAGCCCCGGGCCGGCGCCCGGGGCTTTTTCGTGGGCTCAGGA
>JAEYTM010000151.1 GCA_023434015.1 Pseudomonadota bacterium
CTGCAGCAGTTGCACCATCACCAGGCCGATGGTCAGGGAGACGATCGAGGCCAGCAGGAACCAGCCGATGGTCTTCACCCCGATCCGCCCCACCTCCGAGGCGTCGCCCATGTGGGCGATCCCCGCCACCAGGGTGGCGAACACCAGCGGGGCGATGATCATCTTGATCAGACGCAGGAACACGTCGGTGATGATCGACAGATTGGCCGCCACCACCTGCGTCTGCTCAGGCGCCATCGTCTGGTTGACGATCCAGCCAACCAGCACCCCCAACACCATGGAGCCGACTATGAAATAGGTGAATACGCGGCTCATCTAGCGTCCCTGGCGTGGCTGGTTCGCTATCTCGCCAGAAAGAGGGCCGGCGTCCACCTTCCGTGCTCGCCGGCGCGTCTCGCAAGCTTCGCACGCCAAGGTTATAAGCAAGCCATGGCGAACAAGATGAACCCGGCCGGCATCGTCGATCGGCTGGAGGCGGAGTACCGGACCAGCGTCGAGGCCCTGCGGACGGCTCTGAAGGCGTTCCTGGCGGGAGGCGCGCCGCCGGATTCCGCGGTCCGTCGCCGCGGCGACTTCACCTATCCGGAGCTGCGGCTCTACTGGCCGGCGGGAGAGCCATACCCGCGGATCGGCCGCGCGTTCGCGCGCATCGGCCAGCCGGGACGCTACGCCGCCACGATCACCCGACCGCATCTCTATCGGGATTATCTGATCGAACAGCTGACCCTGCTGCAGCAGGACTTCAACATCGAGGTCGAGGTCGGTCGGTCCGCCCAGGAGATCCCCTTCCCCTATGTGCTCGACGGGGCCGCCGACATCGCCCTCGCGGATATCAGCTCGGCGGAGATCGCCCGCCATTTCCCGACCACCGAACTGGCCCACATCGGCGACGAGATCGCCGACGGCTCCTGGCTGCATGCCGAGGGCTCGGCGCGGCCGGTGGCCCTGTTCGACGGCCTGCGCGCCGACTTCTCGCTGGCGCGCCTGGCGCACTACACCGGCACTCCGGCCGAGCACGTCCAGCAGTACGTGCTGTTCACCAACTATCACCGCTACGTCGACGAGTTCGTCCGCTGGGGCTGCGCCCAGCTGCGGGACGATGGGCCGTACACGGCCCTGTCGGCGGCGGGGCAGGTTCTGGTCACCGCGGACACCGCTGATCCCGAGGCCGCCATCGCCGCCGGCGCCTGGCGCAAGCACCAGATGCCGGCCTACCACCTGATGGCCAAGGGGCGGAGGGGGGTCACTTTGGTGAACATCGGCGTCGGCCCGTCCAACGCCAAGACCATCTGCGACCACCTCGCCGTGCTGCGGCCCGAGGCCTGGCTGATGATCGGCCACTGCGGCGGGCTGCGGGGGTCGCAGACCATCGGGGACTACGTCCTGGCGCACGCTTATCTGCGCGACGACCATGTGCTGGACAGCGTGCTGCCGCCGGAGATCCCCATCCCGCCGATCGCCGAGATGCAGGTGGCGCTAAGCCGCGCGGCCGAGATCGTCACCGGCGAAAGCGGCGAGCTGCTGAAGCGGCGCCTGCGCACCGGCACGGTCGTCACCACCGACGACCGCAACTGGGAGCTTCGCTATTCCTCCAGCGCCCGCCGGTTCAACCAGAGCCGGGCGGTGGCCATCGACATGGAAAGCGCCACCATCGCGGCCCAGGGCTACCGTTTCCGAGTGCCGTATGGGACGCTGCTCTGCGTCTCGGACAAGCCGCTGCACGGCGAGATCAAGCTGCCGGGCCAGGCGAACGCCTTCTACGACCGCGCCATCGGCCAGCACCTCCAGATCGGCATCGCCACCATGGACCTGCTGCGCCAGGAGGGGACGCGGCTGCACTCGCGCAAGCTGCGCAGCTTCGACGAGCCGCCGTTCCGCTGACGTCGATTCGAGCCTAGTTTCAGGCCATGACGCGCCACATCGATTTCGACGGCATCGACAACTTCCGCGACTTCGGGGGATACGGCACGGCCTGCGGCCGAGGCGTGAAGACCGGCCGCCTGTTCCGCTCCGCCAATCACCACCGGGCCAGCGCGACGGATCTTCAGCGCCTGCGAGAGCTGGGCGTCGGCGTGGTCGTGGACCTGCGGCAGTCCAAGGAGCGCCTGCGCGAGCCTTCGCGCCGCTGGGACGATTTCGCCGCCGAGGTGATCGAGAACGACCTCGCCACAGAGCACCCCGACTGGACGACCACCCTGCGGAGCGCGGACCTGACGCCGGAATGGTTCCGCAGGGACGCCGTGGCCTACTATCGGCGCGCACCGCACGAGCCGCGCCACATCGACCTGTTCCGGCGCTATTTCCAGGCGCTGGCGGTGAGCGAAGGTTCGCTGGTGGTGCACTGCGCCGCCGGCAAGGATCGCACCGGGCTCATCTGCGCGCTCACCCATCATATCGCCGGCGTGCATCCCGACGACGTCATGGCGGACTATCTGCTGACCAACGACGAGGCGCGGCTGGACCGGAAGATAGCTTTCCTCGCGCCGTGGCTGCAGGAGCACATCGGACGGACCCCGTCGGAGGACGCCCTGCGGGTCGCGGCTTCGGTCGATCCCTCCTACCTCGAGGCGGCGTTGGCGGTGATCTCGGAGCACCACGGCTCGGTTGACGGCTATCTGGAGAATATCCTCGGCGTCGACGCCACGCTGCGCGCGCGGATTCAGGTGGCCATCCTCGCCTGAGGCGGTGGCGCCCGCCACGGCCTACGCAAACCGTGACGGGCGCCCCGGGAACCGACCTCCCTGAGGAAGTCTGCTGAAGATTTGCGCTCAGGGGCGCTTCCGGCCTAATCACCTCGGCGTCAATCCCGGAGAGACGATGCAAAGCTTTCAGCCGCCCCGCCGAATCCTGATGGGCCCCGGCCCTTCCGACGTCAGTCCCCGTGTCCTGCAGGCGCTCGCGCGCCCGACCATCGGGCACCTGGATCCCGACTTCCAGGCGCTCATGGAAGAGATCAAGACGGCCCTGCAGCGGCTGTTCAACGCGCCGGATCACGCCTGCGTCCCCCTGCCGGCGCCGGGAACCGCCGGGATGGAAGCGGCGATCATGAATCTGCTGGAGCCGGGCGATCGCGCGGTGGTGGCGGTGAACGGCGCCTTCGGCGGGCGCATGGCCGACATGGCTGGCCGCGCCGGCGCCGAGGTGACGGTGGTGGAGCATGAGTGGGGCAAGCCGGTTGATCCTGCGCGGGTCGAGGCCGCCCTGGCCGAGGGGCCGGTCAAGGTGCTGGCCTTCGTCCACGCCGAGACCTCCACCGGCGTGCGCAGCGACGCCGCCACGCTCTGCGCCCTGGCCCGCAAGTACGGCGCACTGTCCGTGGTGGATTGCGTGACCTCGCTCGGCGGCATCGCCGTCGACGTCGCGGGCTGGGACGCCGACATCGTCTATTCCGGCACCCAGAAGTGCCTTTCGGCGCCTCCCGGCCTGTCGCCCATCGCCCTCAGCAAGCGGGCCCAGGCCGCCATCTCCGGGCGCAAGGAAAAGGTCCGCAACTGGCTTTGCGACTTCAACCTGCTGATGAGCTACTGGGGCGGCGACGGCGGCCGCACCTATCACCACACCGCGCCGGTCAACGCCCTTTATGGCCTGCATGAGTCCCTGGTGATGCTGTTCGAGGAAGGTCAGCAGGCCTCCATTGTCCGCCACGCGAGGGTCCATGAGGCGCTGGTCGCCGGCCTGGAGGCCGCCGGCCTCAAGCTGCTGGTCGATCCCGCCGATCGCCTGCCGCAACTCAACGCCGTGGTGGTGCCGGACGGCGTCGACGAGGCGGCCGTTCGCACCCATGTGCTCGACACCTGGGACCTCGAGCTCGGCGCGGGCCTCGGGCCGCTGAAGGGGAAAATCTGGCGGATCGGGTTGATGGGGGCTTCGGCGACGCCCTGGCACGTCCGGCTCTGCCTGACCGCCCTTTGCGAGGCGCTGAACGCCCAGGGCTTCAAGGCCGACGTGACGGCCGCCCTGGCCGCCGCCGACCGGCGGCTGGCCGACTGACGTGCCCAGGGTCGTCGCCGCTGACGATCGCGGCTTCACCCTGGGCGACGGCCTGTTCGAGACGTTGCTCGCCGACCACGGCGAACTGAAACGTCTCGACGAGCATCTGGACCGGATGACGGCCGGCTGCCGGATCCTCGACCTGCCGGCGCCGGACCGCGAGGCGGCGCGTCGGGCGATGACCGAGGCCCTGGCCGCGGCCGGCCTGACGGACACCCGCGCGGCGGTCAGGCTCACCC
>JAEYTM010000167.1 GCA_023434015.1 Pseudomonadota bacterium
GCCGGAGAGCCTCCGCCCTACGCCGCCCTGATCAACGCCTTGCCCGACCCGATCCTGGTGATTTCGGCGACCGAGCCGGACGATCTGACCAGCCGCCGCTACATCTTCGCCAACAGCGCGGCGCGTGAGCTGCTGCGCATCGCGCGCGGAGAGGGCCTGCTGGTCGGCGTCATCCGCGACCCCGAGGTGCTGGACGCGGTGGACGGGGCGCTGTTCGAAGCGCGGGACACCGAAACCCTCTACGCCACGGTCGGCGCCCAGCCGCGCACCTTGCGCGCCCAGGTGCGGCCGCTTGGCCTGGCGCTCGACGGCCGGCGGCTGGCGGTGCTGGTGTTCCGGGACGAGACTCACTTCCACCAGGTGGAGCGGACGCGGGTCGATTTCCTGGCGAACGCCAGTCACGAACTGCGCACGCCGCTGGCGACCCTGTCCGGCTTCATCGAGACCCTGCGCGGTCACGCCCGCGACGATGCCGGGGCGCGCGAGAAATTTCTCAGCATCATGCAGACCCAGGCCGGCCGGATGTCGCGGCTGATCGACGACCTGATGTCGCTGAGCCGGATCGAGCTGAACGAGCATGTCGCCCCGGCCGACGCGGTGGATCTGGCCCTGTGCGTCACCGACGTGCTCGACGCCATGAGCCCCTTGGCCCGCGAACGGGAGGTGGTCCTGGAGCCGGTGCTGCCGCCTCGCGGCGTGGCGCGGGTGGTCGGGGATCGCGACCAGATCGTCCAGGTGGTGCAGAACCTCGTCGACAACGCCCTGAAATACTCGCCGCCGGGGGCGGCGCTGCGCATCGTGGTGGACCCCGGCCTGGCGGCCGAGGCGGCGGGCGCCGGGGTGCGGCCCGAGGCCGCCCGGCTGTCCCTTCTGACGCCGGACCATGCGAGCGAGACCTACGCCGCTCTGCGGGTCAGCGACGAAGGGCCGGGCATCGAGAGGGAGAACCTGCCGCGGCTCACCGAGCGATTCTACAGGGTCGAAGGGCAGAAGAGCGGCGACCGTTCGGGCACCGGCCTCGGCCTGGCCATCGTCAAGCATATCACCAACCGCCACCGGGGGGGCCTGGTGGTGGAGAGCGCGCCGCAGCGTGGGACGACCTTCACGGCCTACTTCCCGCTGGTCGCGTCGGAGGGGGAGGCCGGCGCGGCCGCTGTCGCGAAACTGTCATAAGACTGTAGCATAGGGCCCACATCCGACGGGCAAGGTCCGCCGGTGCGGGGGCCGACCGGCCGTCCGCTTTGGTGTGACGGACCGAGACCGCCCGATGATCACCTGGGCCGCCCTGGCGGCGCTCCTCCTGTTCTCCACGGCGACCTATGTGCTGGGACGCCGACGCCTAGCCCGGGCGGCCGGGCAGGCGCGTCCGCATTCCCGTCCGGGCTATCACGGCGCCTATGTCGCCCTGTGGGCGACGATCCCGGCCCTGCTGCTCCTGTCCCTGCACGGCGCCTTCGGCGGCGCGGTCGAGCAGGCCTGGCTGCGCGCGGACGCGCCGCCGGCGGTACAGGCGCTGAGCTCCGCCCAGCAGGAAGTGTTCTTCAACGACGCCCGCGCCCTGTCGCGCGGCGCCCAGCGAAGCGAGACCCTCTACGATCCGCCGCTGCTGGCGGCGCTGGATTCCGAGGCCGCGCAGGCGCGCAGCCTCGAGAGCGGCCTCGCCCTGGGCGTGCTGCTGCTTTCCGCCGCGCTGGCGGCCGGCGGCGCCGTCCTGGCCTATCGCCGGCTGACGCCGGAGTTCCGCGCCCGAAACAGGGTCGAGGGCTGGACCGCCGCGCTGTTCATCGCCTGCTCGGTGGTGGCGGTGCTGACAACGGTCGGGATCGTGGCTTCGCTGGCCTTCGAGAGTTTCCGCTTCTTCCAGGCGGTATCGCCGCTGAGCTTCCTGTTCGGCACGACCTGGGATCCGCAGATCGCCATGCGCGCCGACCAGGTGGCCGCCCAGGGCGCCTTCGGAGCCGTGCCGCTGTTCGCCGGCACCTTCCTGATCATGCTGATCGCCATGACCGTCGCCGCGCCGATCGGCCTGTTCTCGGCCATCTACCTGTCGGAATACGCCGGCCCGTGGACGCGGGCGGTGGTCAAGCCGCTGCTGGAGATTCTCGCCGGCGTGCCTACCGTGGTCTACGGCTTCTTCGCCGCCCTGACGGTGGGACCGCTGTTCCGCGGCTTCTTCAACGCCGTGGGCGCCAAGCTGATGGGCGGACCGTTCGACGCCCTCGGCCTCTACCTGTCGCAGGTGCAGAACCAGATGGCCCTGGTCGCCGGCGCGGTCATGGGGATCATGCTGATCCCATTCGTCTCGTCGCTGTCTGATGACATCCTCAATTCGGTGCCGCAGTCGCTGCGCGACGGCAGTTTGGCGATGGGCGCGACGCGGTCGGAGACGGTGAAGCAGGTGATCCTGCCGGCCGCCCTGCCGGGCATCATGGCCGCCCTGCTGCTGGCGGTGTCGCGGGCGGTGGGGGAGACGATGATCGTCACCATGGCCGCCGGCCTGCAGGCCAAGACCACGCTCAACCCGCTGGACACGGTGACCACGGTGACGGTGCAGATCGTCACCCTGCTGACCGGCGACCAGGAATTCGACAGCGCCAAGACCCTGTCGGCGTTCGGCCTCGGCCTGACGCTGTTCGTGGTCACCCTGGGGCTCAATGTGATCGCCCTGCGGATCGTCCAGAAATACCGGGAACAGTATGACTGACCAGGCCCTCCCCGGCGCGGCCGCCAAGGACCTGCGCGCTCTCGTGGCCGGCCGGCTCAAGGTGCGGCAGGCGCAGGAGCGCCGGTTCAGGCTCTATGGCCGGGTGGCCATCGTGCTGGCGCTCAGTTTCCTCGTGATCTTGCTCGGGCGCATCGTGCTGCAGGGCTACACGACCTTCGTAGACTACCGGATCACCGTGCCGGTGCATGTCGACGCCGCGCGGATCGACCCGAACGACATCGCGGGCGCCAACTACGACCTGATGGTCGCCCAGGCGGTCCTGGCCAAGCTGGGCGAGCCGGACGACGACGCCGGCGTGGCGGTGGGCAAGGTCATGACCCTGGTGTCCAACGACCTCGGCTTCCAGTTGCTGCAGCAGGTCCGCGCCGATCCGTCCGTCATAGGCCGGACCGTGACCGTGACCGGACCGGTCCGGGCTGACGCGGGTCTGTTCTACAAGGGTCAGATCCAGCGCTCGACGGCCGCCGACAGCCGCAAGCTGGACGACCGGCAGCTCGACTGGCTGGAGCGGCTGGAGGCCGAGGGCATGGTCACCAGCGGTTTCAATTTCAGCTTCCTGACGCGCTCGGATTCGACGGAGCCGGAGCAGGCTGGCGTGCTGGGCGCGGTGGTCGGCTCAGCCCTGATGCTGCTGGTGACGGCGATCCTGGCGGTGCCGATCGGCGTGCTGGCGGCCGTCTATCTGGAGGAGTTCGCGCCGAAGAACCGCTGGACCGACGTGATCGAGGTGAACATCAACAACCTCGCGGCCGTCCCGTCCATCGTCTACGGCCTGCTCGGACTGGCGGTGTTCATCAACTGGATGGCGGCGCCGCGATCCTCCCCGCTGGTCGGTGGCCTGGTGCTGGCGCTGATGGCGCTGCCGACGGTGATCATCGCCACCCGCTCGGCGCTGAAGGCGGTGCCGCCCTCGATCCGCGAGGCCGCGCTCGGGGTCGGCGCCTCCAAGACCCAGACCGTGTTTCACCATGTCCTGCCGCTGGCGATGCCGGGCGTCATGACCGGGTCGATCCTGTCGCTGGCCCACGCCCTGGGCGAGACCGCGCCGCTGCTGATGATCGGAATGGTGTCCTTCGTCCCCGGCGTGCCGGGCGGATTCACCGAGGCCGCCACCGTCCTGCCGGTCCAGGTGTTCATCTGGGAGAACGCCTCCGAGCGGGCGTTCCACGAACGCACCGCCGCGGCGATCATGGTGCTGCTGGTGTTCATGATCATCATGAACCTGGCGGCCATCCTGCTCCGCCGCCGCTTCGAACGCCGCTGGTGATCCATGAACCTGCCCCCGAAATTTCCGAGGTCGAACATGCAAAGCCCCGGTGACGACGCCCAGGCGGTCGCCGCCGCGCCGATCCACATCGCCGTCGATCCCCAGCACGCCCATGGCGGAACGGGTCCGGTCAAGCTGTCGGCCCAAGGCGTCAACGTCTTCTACGGCGAGAAGCAGGCGCTGTTCGACGTCAGCCTGGATGTGGAGGCCCGCGCCGTCACCGCCCTCATCGGTCCCTCGGGCTGCGGCAAGTCGACGATCCTGCGCATGATCGCCGATGTGCTGTCGCCCAGCGAGGGCAATATCAGCGTCGGCAACCGGCCACCCGACGCCGCGCGCCGCGAACACGCCATCGGCTTCGTCTTCCAGGATGCGAGCCTCCTGCCGTGGCGCACCG
>JAEYTM010000181.1 GCA_023434015.1 Pseudomonadota bacterium
GGCTGAGCCACCTCCAGGCGCTTGTGGGCGCCCGCCTGACGTCCGAGCAGGTTCGGCCGCGGCCCGATCATCGACACCAGGCTCATCACCAGCTCCTCGCGGATCGGGTCGATGGGCGGGTTGGTGACCTGGGCGAAGTTCTGCTTGAAGTACTCGTACAGGAGCTTGGGCCGCCGCGAGAGGACCGCGATGGGCGTGTCGGAGCCCATCGAGCCGATGGGGTCGTCGCCCGACCGGGCCATCGGCTCCAGGAAGAACTGCAGATCCTCCTGAGTGTAGCCGAAGGCCTGCTGGCGATCGAGCAGGGCGTCCGGGTCGTTGGCCTGTGGCGCCTCCTCGCCCGAGTCCAGCGACAGGTCCTCGAGCTTGAACTGGGTCTGCGACAGCCATTCTTCGTAGGGCGCCGCCTGGGCGAGTGAGCGTTTGATCTCCTCGTCCTCGATGATGCGGCCCTGTTCCATGTCGATGAGCAGCATCTTGCCGGGCTGCAGGCGCCACTTGCGGACGATCCTGTCGTCGGGAACTTCCAGGACGCCGACCTCCGAGGCCATGATCACATGGTCCTGGTCGGTGATGATGAAGCGGGCCGGGCGCAGGCCGTTGCGATCGAGGGTGGCGCCAATCTGACGGCCGTCGGTGAAGGCCACCGCCGCGGGCCCGTCCCACGGCTCCATCAGGGCGGCATGGTACTCGTAGAAGGCCCGGCGCCGGGGATCCATCAGCGGGTTTCCCGCCCAGGCTTCCGGGATCAGCATCATCACCGCATGAGCGAGCGGATAGCCGCCGGCGACAAGCAGCTCCAGGGCGTTGTCCAGACAGGCGGTGTCCGACTGGCCATGCGGGATCAGCGGCCACATCTTGTTGAGGTCCGGCCCCAGCAGCTCGCTTTCCATCGAGCGCCGACGGGCGTTCATCCAGTTCACGTTGCCGCGGACGGTGTTGATCTCGCCGTTGTGGGCGATGAACCGGTAGGGGTGCGCCAGCCGCCAGGACGGGAAGGTGTTGGTCGAGAACCGCTGGTGGACCATGGCCAGGGCGGAGGCTGTCCGCGGGTCCAGCAGGTCCCTGTAGAAAGTCCCCACCTGATGGGCGAGCAGCAGCCCCTTGTAGACCACCGTGCGCGTCGAGAAGCTCGGCACATAGAGTTGCGTCAGACCGGGCAGGCTGCGCTTGGCGGCGAGTTCGGCGAGCGGGTTCTGCAACTGCTTGCGCACCGCCAGCAGCTTGCGTTCGTGGGCGTCCTGGTCGCGTACATTGGGACCGCGACCGACGAAGGCCTGGCGGATCACTGGCATCTGAGCCAGGACCGCATCGCCCAGCCCCGCCGTGTTCACCGGAACGTCGCGCCAGCCAAGCAAGGGCTGCTTCTCGACCGTGAGGAAGTGTTCGAACTGGGCGACCGCCGCGTCCCTCGCCGGCTCGTCGCGAGGAAGGAAGACCATCGCCACGGCATATTCACCCGCAGGCGGGAGCGCGACATGGGCGTCGTCGGCCCAGGCCCGGTAGAGCGCGTCCGGGATCTGGATCAGGATTCCGGCGCCGTCGCCGACCAGCGGATCGGCCCCGACCGCACCGCGGTGATCGAGGTTGAGCAGGATCTTCAGCCCGGCCTCGATCACCTCATGGGACTTGCGGCCCCTGATATTGGCCACGAAGCCCACGCCGCACGAGTCATGCTCGTTCGCGGGATCGTATAGACCTTGCCGTCCGGGTGACCCCATCCTCGCCTCGCGCCAACAGGCGGCCCACCCTGACCGACCCTCCGGCAGGGGTCCAGACGCCTGACGGTTCGCATTTATGCGGCAGGATCGTGCCTTGTCGATGGTCGGCCTGGCGCGAAATTGGAAGATTCTTGCCCGCTACCGAACGGCGTCATCACTTCAGGGTGAGGCGTTCACGCCCTGGACAGGCGATCCAGTCTTTCGTCGTCTGGCTGTAGACGGTCAAGCTGTACTCGCCCGGCGGTGACCGGAGGGCCAGGAACTCGCCGGTAAACCCGCTATTCGCCGCATCGGGACGGTTGAAGTGCGCGCCCACGTCCGGTCGAGGGTCATCCGTCTTGATCGGCGTGAGAAGATCGACTCCCGGCCCTTGAAGGCGAAGCAGCCCGCGCGGCGAGCGGGCGGCATTCTCGAAATCGAATATCCAGCCGCCCACCGTCAGCACACTCTGCCCACCGAGGGCTCGTGCGAGGCTCGCCACTTCGATGTTGCAGCGGTCCGTGACCCGCGCCCGCTGCATGGTCTTCAGCTCACGGGGGCGCGGCTCGGCCAGCCGTGCGGCATGCGCCGACGCCGCTGCGGGCAGGTTACGCACAACCGCCTCGATACGCGCCGCCGCCTCGACCGATGGCGGCGGCGCGGCGCTGGCCGCCACCGGCAGGCCAGCCTCGATCACCTGCAGGATGACGAGGTCTGGCCGGTAGCGATCGATGAGGTCCTGCGGCCAGTCACGCTCCTGCGTGTGTGTCAGCACCAGCCGGCTGAAATGTGGATAGAGGAACGGCGCGAGCGCCGTTGAGAAAGAGTCGCGTCGCATCATCAGAACCGGCTTTCCGACCGCCCCGGTGTCCAGCACCTGGGGGGCGGTCCAGTCGTGCTTGTCCGTCAGATAGGGCAGCTTCACCGGCGCCATGAACGCGGGGTTGGCGAACGTGGGGATATCCACATCGACGAAACTGGAGACCCCCAGCATCAGGG
>JAEYTM010000187.1 GCA_023434015.1 Pseudomonadota bacterium
GTGCTGGCCGGGGCGGTGGCGGCGATGGCCGCCGGGGGGCTGGCGCGGGCGGCCGCGCCCCCCATCCCCATCATCGACACCCACATCCCCCTGTTCGCTCCCAACCGGCCTCAGGGCGCGCCCTACGTCGGGCCGCGGGGGTCGTCGTCCAACACCCTGGGGGCCTTCCCGGACCGCTACCGGTCGCTGATGGCCAAGCATGGGGTGGTCGGGGCCATCGAGGTGGAGGCTAGCCCGTGGATCGAGGACAACCTGTGGGTCCTGCAGGTCTCCGAGAAGGACGACATCATGGTCGGCTTCGTTGGCAACCTTCAGCCTGAGAAGCCCGAGTTCGCCGAGTATCTCGACCGCCATGCGAAGAACCCGCTGTTCCGCGGCATCCGCTATGGGAACCTGTGGGGCTATGACCTGATCGCCCAGTCGACCAATCCGGTGTTCATTGACGGACTGAGGCGACTGGCCCGCGCGGATCTGGCGCTCGACACCGCCAACCCGACGGTTCCGCTGCTGCAGGCCGTGGTGCGGGTGAGCGACGCGGTCCCCGACCTGCGGATCGTCATCGACCATCTGCCGCGAATGGCCCTGAAGCCCGAGGAGGCCAACGCCTATCAGGCGGTGCTGGCCGAACTCGGCCGGCGGCCGCAGATCTATGTGAAGCTGTCGGGGGTGATTCACCAGATCGATGGCCGGACCAGCCTGCGGATCGAGGATTACCGCTCGCGACTCGACCGCCTGGCGGAGGCGTTCGGGGAGGACCGGGTGATGTTCGGCAGCGACTGGCCGAACAGCGACGGCGCCTCCAGCGTCGATGACGTGGTCAACATCATGAAGGCCTATTACGCCGACAAGCCCCGCGCCCAGGCCGAGAAGTACTTCTGGCGAAACTCCCTGGCCGCCTACAAATGGGCTCCCCGGAGTGCGGCCCAGCGCCGGTTGATGTGACGCCAGCGCACCGGGCTAAGTCACGGTCTGCGGCCCCCGAGATTCTCACAGGGTGAGACGTTTTCAGGGGACTCAATTGTGAATGTATGCAGTTGGTGCTTACTCCCCAGCAACCGGCGAGGCAAACCCCGCCGAGGGGAGGAAAATTCATGAATTCGCGTGTATTCACGCGCAGCACGGCCGTGCGCGCATTGTCCGGAACGGCGCTGGCGACAGTTCTCGTGATGGGGCAGCCGGCCTATGCCCAGTCGAGCGATGACGAAGTTTCGCTCGATGAAGTTGTCGTAACCGGCACGAGCATCCGTGGCATTCCGCCTACTGGCTCCAATCTGATCCAGCTCGGGTCCGACGCGGTTGTGCAGACCGGCGCCGCGACCACCCAGGAACTGTTCGCCACTGTCCCGCAACTGGGCACCTTCAACCAGGCGCCGCGCCCGGACCAACGGTCCAACGGCATTCTGTCGACCGCGCCGAATATCCGTGGCATCGGCCAGGCCCAGACCCTGGTGCTGATCAATGGCCACCGCCTGGTCGGCGTCGGCCACCTCCAGAACATCCCCGATCCGTCGATCGTGCCGCCCTCGGCCATCTCCCGGGTCGAGATCGTCGCCGACGGCGCCTCCTCCATCTATGGCTCGGACGGCATCGCCGGCGTGGTCAACGTCATCACCTTGCGGGACTTCGACGGCGTCCGCGCCTCGGTCCGCGGCGGCTGGGGCAACGACTACAGCCTGTTCAACACCAATGTGGTGACCGGCGACCGCTGGGACGGCGGCGGCTACATGTTCTCGGCCGAGTACTCGGAGACCAGCCGTCTCGAGGCCAAGAACCGCGACTTCCTGACCCAGAACTTCTCCGGCGTGGGCGGTCGCGACAACCGCGCGTTCGGCAACAACTGCACCCCCTCGACCTACCGGCTCAACGCCACGGCGACCGGCGGCGCGGGCGGCTCCTACTTCCAGCCCTCGACGGGCGTGGTCGATCCGCGCTGCACCAACTTCCAGTACCTGGACCTCTATCCGCACCAGGAGCGCCTGAGCTTCTTCGGCGCCGGCCACCAGCGTCTGTCCGAGGGCGTGGGCGTGTTCTTCGACGCCTTCCATTCCAAGAACAGCACCGACGCCTATCGCGAGCCGCTCTATGCGAACGGCGTGATGACGCGGGCCAACCCGTACTTCCCGGCCGGCGTCCCGGCCAACGTGCAGTCGGTCACCGCCTACTACAACGTGAACGAACTGTTCGGCATCCGGCAACGCGACACCCAGGACCTGATCGTCTACGGCGGGACGTTCGGCGCGGACGTGGACCTGCCGCACGACTTCAAATGGACCACCTACCTGACCGGCTCGCGCAGCAAGACCGACCTGCGTGAAGCGAGCTTCAGCTCGGCGGCGAACGCCCAGTTCATCAATTCGTCGAACCCGGCCACGGCCATCGACCCCTTCAATGGCCGCACCAGCCAGACGACCCAGATCACCCTGGCCGACTGGGAGCAGAGCTACCGCTCCAAGCAGTACATCTGGGAGGTCAACACCAAGGCGGACGGCCCGCTGTTCACCCTGCCGGCCGGCGAGGCGAAGATCGCCGTCGGCGCCGTGCACCGGATCGAGCACTTCGACGGCCTGTTCACCAACGGCCGCCGCAACTTCATGGAGGGCGTCGGCGCCGAGGACGGCAAGCGGACGGTCTGGTCGACCTTCGGCGAACTGTTCATCCCGGTCTTCGGCGAGAGCAACGCCGTGCCGGGCATCCACCGCTTCGACATCTCTCTGTCGGCCCGCTACGACAAGTACAACGACTTCGGCTCGACCACGAACCCGAAGATCGGCGCCAACTGGTCGCCGGTGGAAGGCCTCACCCTTCGCGGCAGCTATGGCACCTCGTTCCACGCCCCGGCGCTGCCCGACCTCTACGGCCCGGACACCCGCGCCGGCTATCTGCAGTCCGGCATGGCCCCTCCCGGGTTCCAGTCCAGCGACGTTCCCGGCGGCATCTTCATCGCCGGCGGCAACAAGGACCTGGACGCGGAGAAGGCGGACACCTGGTCGCTCGGCCTCGACTTCGCGCCCGTGCAACTCCCGGGCCTGCGTGGCAGCCTGACCTATTACAACATCGAGTTCCGCGGCCGCGTCGCCTTCCCGAACTCGGGCTTCTTCTATCGCGACCCGGCGTTCAACCAGTTCTTCGTCAGCAACAACGTGTGCTCGAACGGCGCGACCTATAACCCGGCCGCGCCGGACACGGTGAACTGCCGGCCGCAGCCGATCCCGACGCAGCAGGTCTGGGACATCATCAAGGACCTGCCGCTGCAGAGCTTCCCGCAGACCGTCACCGGCCCGCAGGACCTGCCGCCGATCTATTCGATCACCATCCTGCGCCGCGCCAACCTGGCGGAAATCCTCACCGACGGCGTCGATTTCGACGTCAGCTATCGCTGGGGGATGGGCGAGACCCAGATGGGCGCCCAGCTGCAGGGCAACTACGTGCTCAACTACGACCAGCGCGCGATCGCCGGGGCGGACCCTGTCGACCAGTTCCCGTTCGGCCAGGCCAAGTTCCGGCTTCGCGGCCAGCTGTCGGCGGTGACCGGTCCGTTCACCGTGACCGGCGCGGTGAACTACAACCACGAGTACGACGCTCAGTACAATCTGGCGAACAACACCCCGGCGACGGAGACCATCGACTCCTTCACCACGGTGGACCTGCACTTCGGCTACAAGCTGCCGAACACCGGGCTGCTGGAAAACGTCGAGCTGACGTTCGACGTGGACAATCTGTTCAACGAGGAGCCGCCCTTCGCCCGCTCCGGCAACGGCTACGGCGCAGGCAACGTCCTCGGCCGGGTCGTGACGGCGGGTATCCGGACCACCTTCTAAGGTCCCGCGCGCCCCGTCTTCGGGCGGGGCGCGGACACAATCGAGGTGAGAGACTGAGGGCCAGTGTCGCGAAGGCGGCGCTGGCCCGATGTCGTTGAGGCTCCGTCCAGCCGGCGGAGCGGGCGTCTAGCCTTCGATGGCGACGAGTTCGATGTCGAACAGCAGGGCGCTGTTGGGATGGATCGGGCCGCGCCCGGGGCCGTAGGCGAGGTCGGCCGGGATGGCGAACAGCCAGCGCTCGCCGACACGCATCATCGGCACGCCTTCCTGCCAGCCCTTGATCAGCCGGTTCAACGGAAAGGTCGCGGGCTCGCCGCGCGCGCGGGAACTGTCGAACTCCACGCCGTCGATGAAGGTCCCGGTGTAGTGGATGGTCACCAGGGCGTTGGGATCAGGCCGCGGCGCGGAGGCCGGCGCCTTGCGGATGCGCTTGTACTGCAGGCCGCTGGGGGTGACGGCCCAGCCCCGCTGGCTGGCGTTCCACGCCAGATAGTCGGCCTGGCCCTGGTCCCAGCGGGCCTGGGACGGCGGGCCGGGATCTGCGGCTGGCCGCGTCGCCGTGTGGCCGCAGCCGGCGAGGATGAGGGCGCAGGCGCCCGCCGCAAAGGCTTTCAGATTCACTGGTCGTCCCCCGGTTCGCATCGGCGCCACCTATAGGCCGCGCCCGGTTGCGGGGGTAGATGTTGTCCGCTGGCAAGGGAGTTCGCGACATGCGCAGCATCGGCCACTTCATCGACGGCGCCGTCGTGGGCGGCGGGCGGCGACAGGCGGTGTTCGATCCAAATCTCGGCCGCCCCCAGGCGGAGGTGAGCCTGGGCGACGTGTCGGTGGTCGATCGGGCGGTGGCCGTCGCGCGGGCGGCCCAGCCGGCCTGGGCGGCGCTGAACCCTCAGCGGCGCGCGCGGGTGCTGTTCGAATTCAAGCGCCTGATCGAGTCGCAGATGGACGCCCTGGCTGAACTGCTGGCGTCCGAGCATGGCAAGGTGGTCGGAGACGCCCGCGGCGACATCCAGCGCGGCCTGGAGGTGGTGGAGTTCGCCTGCGGCGTTCCGCACTTGCTGAAAGGCGACTTCACCGACGGGGCCGGGCCGGGGATCGACGTCTATTCCATGCGCCAGCCGCTGGGGGTCGCGGCGGGAATCACCCCGTTCAACTTCCCGGCGATGATCCCGCTGTGGATGCTGTCGCCAGCCATCGCCTGCGGCAACGCCTTTATCCTTAAGCCGTCGGAACGCGACCCCTCCGTGCCGGTGCGGCTCGCCGAGCTGGCCCTCGAGGCCGGCCTGCCGCCCGGGGTGCTCAATGTCGTGCACGGCGACAAGGAGGTGGTCGACGCCATCCTCGACCATCCGGACATCAGGGCGGTGAGCTTCGTCGGCTCGTCGGACATCGCCCATTACGTCTACGGCCGCGGCGCCGCGGCCGGCAAGCGGATGCAGTGCATGGGCGGGGCGAAGAACCACGGGATCGTCATGCCCGACGCCGACCTCGACCAGACAGTCGCCGACATCATGGGCGCGGCCTACGGTTCGGCCGGCGAGCGTTGCATGGCCCTGCCCGTGGTCGTTCCGGTGGGCAAGGCGACGGCCGAAGCGCTCAAGGCGAAGCTGATCCCGGCCATCGAGGGTTTGCGGGTCGGCGTGTCCACCGACCCCGAGGCTCACTACGGCCCGGTGGTCAGCGCCGCGCACAAGGCGCGCATCGAGGGCTATATCCAGCTCGGCGTCGACGAGGGGGCGGACCTGGTGATCGACGGTCGCGGCTTCCAGCTTCAGGGTCACGAGGAAGGCTATTTCCTCGCCCCCAGCCTGTTCGACCACGTGACCCCCGACATGCGCAGCTATCAGGAGGAGATCTTCGGCCCGGTGCTGCAGATCGTCCGCGCCGACACGCCGCAGGCGGCGATGGATCTGGCCTCGAAGCATCAGTACGGCAACGGCGTGGCGATCTTCACCCGCAACGGCGACGCGGCGCGCGAGTTCGCCGCCCAGGTGGAGGTGGGGATGGTGGGGATCAATGTCCCCATCCCGGTGCCGGTCTCCTACCATTCGTTCGGGGGATGGAAGCGTTCCGGCTTCGGGGATCTGAACCAGTACGGGACCGACAGCATCCGCTTCTACACCCGCACCAAGACGGTCACCGCACGCTGGCCGAAGGGCGGGGCTGTGACGGATCAGAGCTTCGTCATCCCCACCATGCGTTGAGCGCAGGCGCGGCAAAGCAACGCATGGTCTCGCCCAAGGATGTCCGGGGAGCGGTTTGACTTCCGGTCCCGATCGGCGAAGATGAACCTATGCAGTTCCATGTCTGCGCATTGGCTGAACGCCGGCCAACCTGTCTGATCCCAGGCTCCTGACCCTGGTCCTGAGAGAACGCCGTCGCGTTCCGGGGCCAGGGATATCGCCGATATCTTGAAAGAGCTGCGCTCTCGTCGCGCGACTTTCATCACTCCATCAACATTGAAGCCTGCCGTCAGGCCGAGCCGACCCCTTCGCAGGGCGCGATCCGCGTCAGGCGTGCAGGCGGGACAGGCAAATGTCGAAGAAGAACCGCAGCGGCAACCGCGAACCGAGGAAACCGAAACAGCCGAAGGCCCCGGCCGCCCACTCGGGCAGCCTGGCCGACCTCGTCAAATCTCGCGCCGGGTCCCCGGCCGGCGTGAAGTAGGCCCGACGTCCAACGGGCCGACAAGGCTCCCCCGGCGCAGGCCGGGGGGGCGCTTTCCTTTAGACCCCCGCCCGGCGTAGCCGGCGCACTGGAGACAGCACCATGATTACCAGCGAGGCGGACACTCCCGGCCAGCCGGCCGGCGGGACGTCCTATGCCTGCCCGGCCTGTGGCGGCGGCATCGGGCGGTCCTGCCGTTGCGACGGACGCGCGGCCGACTGGCTGTACGCAGAGGCGGTGATCGTGGGGCCGGCGCCGAGCCCTTCGAGGAGGGTTCTGGCGTGACCCGGCGTTTCGGCAAGCACAACATCATCGGCAGCGAGACGCACTTGCCGCGGCCGATGGTCTATCTGCGCCAGGGCGCGATGAGTCGACGCTCGCGCTCCGGCCTGCGGATCGCGCTGGCGATAAGCCTCGCGGCCGTGGCGGCCGCCCTGATCTACGGCTGGTTGGCCGTCTGAGGCGGTATGGCCGCCTCCAGGGCGGTGAACATCGACGCCTCGTCAGGATGGCGCGCGATATGGAGCGGGCAGGGC
>JAEYTM010000190.1 GCA_023434015.1 Pseudomonadota bacterium
AGCAAGGCCTCGGTTCGCGCGGCGGCGAGTCCCGCGTCGGCTCCAACGCCCGCCGGTCCGGGCGCGCCGGTGGCCAGCACCCGGCGGGCGAGCGCCTGGGCGGCCGGCGACAGGGGCTTTGAGGCCAGCAGCGGCAGGACCGCGGTGGCGGTCTGCAGCGACACCCCGCGCCACAGGTCCTGGGACAGGCCGGTCTCGCGACCGGGGGTCGAGAAGGCGTCCGGAGCGGCCAATTCGACCACTTCCACGGGCTGGGCGACGAGCGCCCCGGGGAGGGCGACGGTGATCGCCATCACGGCGACGAGGGCTGAGAGACGCGACATGAGCGCAGCATACGCAACCACGGCTGTTGGCGCGAGAGCGCGGGCTCGTGTATGGCTGCGCCGTTCATGGATCGCTATGCACCGCTGCGCCGCCGGACCATCGCCCTCGTGGGCCTGATGGGAGTCGGCAAGTCTAGCGTGGGGCGCCGGCTGGCCAGCGCCCTCGACCTGCCGTTCCGCGACGCCGACACCGAAGTCGAGACCGCGGCCGGCCGTTCCGTCGCCGACATCTTCGCCGAGATGGGCGAGCCGGCCTTCCGCGAGGGGGAGCGGCGGGTGATCTCGCGCCTGCTGGACGAGCCGCCGCACGTGATGGCCACCGGCGGCGGCGCCTTCATGAGCGAGGAAACCCGCCGGCTCATCAAGGCGAAGGCCGTATCGGTCTGGCTGAAGACCGACCTGGAGGTCCTGGCCAAGCGGGTGTCGCGCAAGGACACCCGGCCGCTGCTGGCGGGCGCCGACCCGATCGAGGTGCTGCGCCGGCAGGCCGAGGTCCGCTATCCGATCTATGCCGAGGCCGACATCACCGTCGAGGCGGGCGATGCGGCGCATCATGTCACTGTGGATCAGGTGATCCGGGCCCTGACGGCCTATCTGGAGGAGCCGTCGCGATGACGCGCAGCGTGGCCGTGGGCCTGGGCGAACGGGCCTATGAGGTGGTCATCGGCGGGGGGCTGCTGGACGGGGCCGGAGAGCGGCTGCGGCCCTTCCTCAAGCGGCCGCGGGTGGCGGTGGTCAGCGATTCGACGGTCTGGGGCCTGCACGGCGCCCGGTTGACGGCGGCGCTGGAGCGCGCCGGGATCGCCGTCTCGCCGGTGATCGTTCCGCCGGGCGAACAGACCAAGAGCTTCGAGGGACTGGCCGACGTCAGCGACCGGCTGCTGGCGCTGGAGCTCGACCGCGGCGACCTGATCGTCGCCTTCGGCGGCGGCGTGGTGGGCGACCTCGCGGGCTTCGCGGCGGCGATCTACAAGCGCGGGGTCGATTTCGCTCAGATTCCGACGACCCTTCTGGCGCAGGTGGATTCCTCGGTCGGCGGCAAGACCGCCATCGACACCCCGCGCGGCAAGAACCTGGTCGGCGCCTTTCACCAGCCTCGGCTGGTTCTGGCCGACCTCGACGTGCTCGGGACCCTGTCGGCGCGCGAGATGCGGGCCGGCTACGCCGAGGTGGTCAAGTACGGCCTGCTCGGCGACTTCGCCTTCTTCGAATGGCTGGAGGCGAACGGCCGGGCGGTGCTGTCCCGCGAGCCCGGGGCCCTGCTGCACGCCGTCGCGCGTTCCGTGGAGATGAAGGCCGAGATCGTCGCCGAGGACGAGAAGGAACAGGGCCGCCGGGCGCTGCTGAACCTCGGCCACACCTTCGGCCATGCCCTGGAGGCGGAGACCGGCTACGGCGAGGCGCTGCTGCACGGCGAGGCGGTCGCGGCCGGCTCGGCCCTGGCTTTCCGCTTCTCCGCCGCCCAGGGCCTGTGCTCCGCCCAGGACTCCACCCGCGCGGTGGCGGCGATCGCCGACGCCGGCCTGCCGACCCGCCTGGACGAGGTCGCCGGACATCCGTTCGACGCCGCCCGACTGGTGCGGCACATGGGTCAGGACAAGAAGGCCGAGGGCGGCCGGCTGACCTTCATTCTCGCCCGCGCCCTGGGCGATGCGGTGGTCGCCAAGGACGTCGACGCCGCCGCGGTGCGGCGCTTCCTGATTGAAGAGGGCGCGGCCCCGTGATCCTCGCGCTGGTGCTGGGTCTGGCCCCATCGCTGATGGTGCTGCTGACGCTGTCGGCCCTGCTGTCGGCGGCGGAGACCTCGATGACCGCGGCCAGCCGCGGACGCATGCACCAGCTCGAACGTGACGGCGACCGCGCGGCGCGGCGGGTGAACCGGCTGATCTCCGACCAGGAGAAGATGATCGGCGCCATCCTGCTGGGGAACAACGTCATCAACATCGGCGCCTCAGCGCTGACCACCAGCGTGCTGAGCGCCGCCTTCCCGGGCGCCTTGGGCGCAGTGATCGCCACCGTGGTCATGACCGTGCTGGTGGTGATCTTCGCGGAAATCCTGCCCAAGACCCTGGCCATAGCCCGCGCGGACGACGTGGCGCGCACCCTGTCGATCCCGACGCAATGGACCGTGCGGATTTTCGGCCCGCTGGCCAACGGGGCCCAGTGGGTGGTCCGCCAGACCCTGCGCCCGTTCGGCATCCGTCTGGACATGGCCACGGACGTGCTGGCGGCGCAGGAGGAGATCCGCGGCGCGGTCGAGTACCACCACTCCGAAGGCCTGGTGGAGACGCGCGACCGCTGGATGCTGAGCGGCGTGCTGGACCTGGCCGAAATGGACGTCGGCGAGGTGATGGTCCATCGCAAGGCGATCTCGATGATCGATGGCGACATGAGCCCGCGCGAGATCGTCGCCGCGGCGCTCGACAGCGCCCACAGCCGCTTGCCGATCTACCGCAAGGACCCGGAGAACATCGTCGGCCTGCTCCACGCCAAGGACCTGCTGCGGGCGATCTCCGAGGCCGACGGGCGTATAGACCGCGTCGACCTGGCGGCCATCATTCGCCCCGCCTGGTTCATTCCCGAGACCACCAGCCTGAAGGACCAGCTGGCGGCGTTTCTCAAGCGACGCACCCACTTCGCCCTGGTGGTCGACGAGTACGGCGTCCTGCAGGGACTGGTGACACTGGAGGATATCCTGGAGGAGAGCGTGGGCGAGATCGACGACGAACACGACGTCGTGGTCCCCGGAGTCCGCCCGGGGCCGGACGGCTCTGTGGTGGTCGATGGCTCGGTGACGATCCGCGACCTCAACCGCGCCATGAACTGGAGCCTGCCGGACGACGAGGCGGTCACTGTCGCGGGGCTTCTGCTCCATGAAGCCCAGAGGATTCCGGAGGTCGGACAGGCTTTCGGCTTTCACCACCACCGGTTCGGGGTGGTGGAGCGCAAGGGCAATCAGATCACTGTCCTGCAGATTTCCGCCCCCAAGACCCAGGACGACTGAAGCGGTCAACGCACGCCGCGGCGCAGGTACGGCTTACGCTTGGCTAACCTTGTTATTATCAAAAGTTACCTGGTCACGCGAAATCGTCATCGGTACGAATTGCCCCGAAAGGTTCGACTTGACTATGCTGCGGCCCACCTGTCTTGCCACTGATGAACCCATAGGGGGCCGGAGCGACGAATGAGCGACCACGTGGATCTGAGCGGACTGCGGGTTCTGGTGGTCGAGGACGAGATGATGGTCTCGATGCTCATCGAGGACATGCTCACCGACCTGGGCTGCACGGTCGTCGGACCGGCGTCGCGCCTGGACGAGGCGATCGAACTGGCCAACACGGCCGAGATCGACTGCGCCGTCCTGGACGTGAACCTGGGCGGCCAACCGATCTTCCCGTTGGCCGACATCCTGCGCGCCAAGGGCGCGCCTTTCGCCTTCGCGACCGGCTACGGCGACGCCGGACTGCGCGAGGTCGACAAGGGATCGCCTGTCCTGCAGAAGCCGTTCCGCGAGGGCGACCTGGCGCGGGTGCTCGGCGCGCTGCGCGAAGCGGTCGGACCCGCGCGCTAGAGGTAGCCGAAGGCCCGGCTCCAGCCGCTGATCAGCAGGACCAGCGACCCGGCCAGGGCGGCCAGGGGCAGCAACAGCTTCGGCGCCAGCAGTTTCAACGTCCCGTCTCCTCGAAGATCCAAGGCCTGGGCCTAGGACGCTTCAGATGGGGACCCGCCGACACGCTCGGAACCGCCATTTCCGCAGAACAGCTCTGCGCGTCCGGAAACAGTGACGCTTTCGAAGGCGCCGCGGCGGCTGCGAGCAGCTCAACCGACGCACGCGCAACGGAACTCTTTGCGCGGAATGCGCGATTACCAACCGACGGGGGACTTGGAGGTTGGTTATGGGTGGTCCTCGGTATCTCAAAGTCACCGCGATGACCGGTGGCTCTCTCCTTCTTCTCGCGGCCCTTGGGGGCTGCGCCAACGGCAGCAAGGGATTCTCGGCCGGCGCCGGCTTCGGCGCCGGCTCGGGATCCTCCTCGGCCCCGGCGGAAAGCGGTACGGGCGGCGGATCGGCCGATAGCGGCGGCGCGGGCGGCGGCGGCTCCGCTG
>JAEYTM010000222.1 GCA_023434015.1 Pseudomonadota bacterium
TGCTGACGGTGGTGGGGTCACTGGCCGAGGCTTCGCGCGCCGCCGCCCGACGGCTGGCGGCCAGCGGACGGGTCCTGCACCTGCCCGTCGTGGCGGGGGCGTCCGATCCCTGCCCGCAGGCCGCCGAAGCCCTGTCCGCCGGTCGCGACGTGCTGGTCGAGCTGGTCTGCGAGGCGCCGCCGGACCTCAGCCAGGGACCGCGGCTGGCTGAAGCCCTGGCCGCCCGTCTGGGCGATTGCGCGCCATTGGCCGGCGGCCTCGCGGTCACCGGCGGGGAGACCGCCCGCGCCCTGCTGGCCGCCTTCGGGATCGAGGGCGTGCGGCTTGCCGGCGGCCCGGAACCGGGCGTAACCCTGGGCCTGACGCTCGGGGCCCACGCCATGCCCCTGGTGACCAAGGCGGGGGCGTTCGGCGACGACGGCGTGCTGCTGCGGTCGATGGAGCGGCTCGGCCGGATCAAGCGCGAAGGGACAGTGACGTGAGCCTGCCGACGATTGCGATCACCATGGGCGACCCCTCGGGCATCGGTCCGGAAGTGATCATGAAGGCCCTGGCGCACCCCGAGGTGCAGGCCATGTGCCGGCCGCTGGTGATCGGCGACGCCGGACG
The DNA here is from genome assembly GCA_023434015.1 of Pseudomonadota bacterium. GTDB lineage: Bacteria > Pseudomonadota > Alphaproteobacteria > Caulobacterales > Caulobacteraceae > Phenylobacterium. Next base: position 610 of record JAEYTM010000222.1, read on the forward strand.
GCTGCGCGAGGCCGGGGCCATCGTCGGGGCGAGCCTCGTCGTCAACAGCCTGGAGGCGGCGGCCCAGGCGCGCTACCGGCCGGGGGAGGTGGACTGCATCGACCTGAAGCTGATCCCGCCGGGCCACCCGTTCTCGCAGATCTCGCCCCTCTCCGGCGAGGCGGCGTTCCGCTACATCGAACGCGCCGTGCGGCTGGTCGAGGCGGGCGAGGCGGACGCGATCTGCACAGCGCCGCTGAGCAAGGAGGCGTTGCATGCCGCCGGCCACAAATATCCCGGCCATACCGAGCTGCTGGCCCACCTGACCGGCACGCCGGAGGTGTCGATGATGCTGGTCTCGCCGAAGCTGCGGGTGATCCATGTCACCACCCACATCGGCCTGATCGACGCCATCGCCAGGATCGAGCCGGGGCTGGTGGAGCGGGTGATCACGCGGGCCCACGACACCCTGGTGAAAGCCGGGGTCGCCAATCCCCGCATCGGCGTCTGCGCGATCAATCCCCACGCCGGGGAAAACGGCCTGTTCGGCTATGGCGAGGAGGCGGAGAAGATCATCCCCGCCGTCCAGGCGACCCAGGCCCGCGGCTGGCGGGTGGAAGGGCCGCTGCCGGCCGACACCCTGTTCTTCCTGGCCGGGCGCGGCGACTACGACATCGTCGTGGCCATGTACCACGATCAGGGCCACGGCCCGATCAAGGTGCTGGGTCTGGAGAGTGGCGTGAACATCACGGTCGGTCTGCCGGTGGTCCGCACCTCGGTCGACCACGGCACGGCCTTCGATATCGCCGGCACGGGAATCGCCGACGAGCGCAGCCTGATCGAAGCCCTGAGGCAGGCGGCCGACCTCGCCCCGAAGCCCGTCGCAGCCTGAGGCTTCTCATCCTTTGAGGCGCGGGCGCGCCCCGGCGGGCGTCAAGCTGGACCGTCGCCGCGCCCGGATTTCTAGTGGGCTCCGGATTCTGACCGGAGCGCCAAAATGCTGACCCGCCGTCATACCCTCGGGGCCCTGCTCGGGCCCGCCGCCGCCTTCGGCCTCGCCGGGACGATCCTGCCGGCGCGCGGCAACGCCGCCGCGCTTGGCGCGCGGGAGAGCATCAAGGTCACCAAGATCGAGAGCTTCGTGCTCAAGAACTCCTGGGTGTTCGTGAAGATCTCCACCGACGCCGGCATCACCGGCTGGGGCGAGATGCTGAAGGACGACGCCAAGGCCTGCGCGGCCGGCGCGCTGGAGGTCGGCGACTATCTGATCGGCCAGGACCCGACCCGGGTGGTCCACCACTGGCAGGCGATCCACCGCGGCGCCTTCTATCGCGGCGGGCCGATCAAGACCGCCATCTCCAGCGGCATCGACCAGGCGCTGTGGGACATCACCGGCAAGGTCTACGGCCAGCCGATCCACCGCCTGCTGGGCGGGCCGACCCGCGACCGCTGCCGCGTCTACGGCCAGGTGGACCCCAAGAAGGGCGTCAACGCCATGAAGGTGCAGCTGCGCGACGTCACCGGCCGCGCGCCCACCAAGTACAATGAGGGCGACAAATACGTGGCCGAGGTCACTGAGCGGTTCGCCGACCTGCGCAAGCGGATGGGCCCCGACGTCGACATCGGCATCGAATTCCACGGCGCGGTGCAGCCGTCCACCGCCATCCGGCTGATGGCCGCGCTGGAGCCCTACAATCCCTGGTTCTACGAGGAGGTGGTGCAGGCGCTGAACGTCGACGTCATGGCCGAGCTGGCCGCCAAGACGCGGGTGCCGCTGGCCACCGGCGAGCGGATCTTCACCAAGTGGGGCTTCCGGGAGATCCTGGAGAAGAAGGCGGCGATGATCCTGCAGCCCGACGTCTGCTACGCTGGCGGGATCACCGAGATGAAGGTCATCGCCGGCATGGCCGAGGCCTACTACGCCCCCATCGCGCCGCACAATCCGCAGGGGCCGTGCTCGCTGGCCGCCAGCCTGCAGATCGCCGCCGCCATCCCCAACTTCCTGATCCAGGAGCGCGGCGACAACGAGCACGCGGATCTGCTGGCAAAGCCGCTGCCGCCGATCGTCGGCGGCTACCGGCCGCTGCTGACCGAACCCGGCCTGGGCATCACCATCGACGAGGACAAGCTGATGGCCCAGGTCGGCGAGCCGCGCCCCTACCTGCCCCAGTTCGACAAGGACGACGGCTCGGTGGTCGACTGGTAGCCGACTTCCCGGACGCCGGTTCGCAGGTCATGATGGGTCGATGCCGGAGGATCCCGAGTGACGCCGTCCGAGCTTATCGACCAGTTGATCGCCGGCCTCAGGGACTGGCGCGGCGAGACCTTCGCCCGCGTGCGCCGGGCCGTCCTGGCCGCCGATCCGGAGATCGTCGAGGAATGGAAGTGGATGGGCAGCCCGGTGTGGTCGCGGGACGGCATGATCGCCGTCGCCGACGCCCACAAGGGCAAGGTGAAGCTGACCTTCGCCCACGGCGCGCAGGTGCTCGATCCCGACGGCCTGTTCAACGCGAGCCTGGACGGGAACGCGCGGCGGGCGATCGACTTTCTGGAGGGCGATGCGGTCGACGAGCCGGCGCTGACCGCCCTGGTCGGACGGGCGATCGCTCGCAACCAGGCGAAGGCGGCGCAGCCGCGGGCGACGAAACGCGGGCCGGCCAAACCGGCTGTAGACGGGGCCGACGGCGCCGACTAAGGGAGCGAAACCAGATGCGGGCGTGGTGGAACTGGTAGACGCGCCGGACTCAAAATCCGGTTCCGAAAGGAGTGTCGGTTCGAGCCCGACCGCCCGCACCACCTTCAAAGGCCCTGGATCAGGCCGGTTGCCGCGGCCCCGGGCCTGTCCTTTGCAAAGTCTGCTGCGGGACGCCGAACCCGGCCGGCGCGGCTATGTGCTCGCCGGCGATCCGAGCTTCCATACCCCGAGCATCCGGGCGCGAGAGCAGCTCGAAGAAGCGCTGGCGCAGCTCAAGAGCGCCTGGCGGGCGGCGAGGCGAGGCAGGACGCGCGGCTACAGCGACGGTCCTGTTCCGGTTGATGATCGGTGCGATCCTGGCGACCAGCATGATGGCCTGTCGCTACACCAGAGGTGCGGGGCGGGCTGATCCGTAAAGGCCCGGCCGCCTGGCCTCTGCTCGGCCTGGGGCGGCGAAGCAGGCCGTCTTCCTAGCGCAGAAACCGGCGGAATGGGCAGATCCATCGGCCGGCGCCCGCATCTGGTGCGGTGACCAACCGTCACCGCACCGGGCGTGCTTGGCATCTCCCGCCGCCGCGGCCGGGATGGGACCTCTGGAGCCTGTTCCTTCTCCAGCGTCGAGATCCCTGCCCGTGACTGACAATGCCGACTTTCTCGCGCGCCGAGCCGCCGCCGTGCCTCGCGGCGTGTCGACCGCAGCCCCGATCTTCATCGACCGGGCTGAAAATGCGGAGCTTTGGGACGTAGAGGGGCGGCGCTACATCGACTTCGCCGGCGGGATCGCCGTGCTCAATGTCGGCCACCGCAATCCGAAGGTGATGGCGGCGGTGAGCGCCCAGCTTGAGCGCTACACCCACCTGGCCTTCCAGGTCACCGCCTACGAGCCCTACATCGTTCTGGCCGAGCGGCTGAACGCGCTAGCGCCGTTCGAAGGGCCGGCCAAGACCATCTTCTTCACCACCGGCGCCGAAGCTGTCGAGAACACCATCAAGATCGCCCGTGCGGCGACCGGACGTTCGGCGGTGATCGCCTTCACCGGCGCGTTCCACGGCCGAACGATGCTGTCGATGGCCCTGACCGGAAAGGTGTCGCCCTACAAGAAGCAGTTCGGTCCGAGCGCGCCGGAGGTCTACCATCTGCCGTTCCCCGCCCCGCACCTGGGCGTCAGCGTCGAGGACAGCCTCAAGGCGCTGAGCTACCTGTTCGCCGCCGACGCCGACCCGTCGCGGGTCGCGGCCATCATCCTGGAGCCGGTGCAGGGCGAAGGCGGCTTCAACCTGGCGCCGCCGGAACTGCTGCGGGCGCTGCGCGAGATCTGCGACGAGCACGGCATCGTGCTGATCGCCGACGAGGTGCAGACCGGCTTCGCGCGCACCGGCAAGATGTTCGGCATCGAGCACTCGGAGGTCGAACCTGACCTGATGGCCGTGGCCAAGTCGATGGCCGGCGGTTTCCCGCTGTCGGGCGTGATCGGCCGCAAGGAACTGATGGACTTCGTGGAGCCGGGCGGCCTCGGCGGCACCTATTCCGGTTCGCCGGTGGCCTGCGCGGCCGCCCTGGCCGTGCTCGACGTCATCGAGGAGGAGAACCTTCTCGGTCGCGCCGAGGCCATCGGGGCGCGCATCCGCAGCCGGGTGGCCCGTCTGGCGGAGCGCAACGACATCGTCCCGATCGACGCCCTGCGCGGGCCGGGCGCGATGATCGGTTTCGACATCGTCAAGTCGCGGGGCGGCGGCGAGCCTGACGGCGCCACGGCCAAGCGCGTCACGTCCCTGGCGCTGGCGGAAGGCCTGGTGCTGCTGAACGCCGGGGTTCACGGTCAGACGATCCGCATCCTGGTGCCCCTGACGGCGTCCGACGAACTCGTCGACGAGGGCCTGGACTGCATGGAGCGGGCGCTGGTCGCCGCAGCCTCGTGAACGCGCCGCTCTCCATGATCTCCGAACGCGCCCGGCTGGGCCTGAAGCGGCCCGGCCTGCTGCGCGAGGCCTGCTATGTCGCCGGCCGGTGGATCGGTGGGGACGCGGCGATCGCGGTGACCAATCCGGCCAATGGCCGCTTCCTGGGCAGCGTGCCCTCCCTGGGGGCGGCCGAGGC
>JAEYTM010000117.1 GCA_023434015.1 Pseudomonadota bacterium
TCCCCCCCCCGCCGCCCCGACTGGACCGAGAGGGGAGGCGCCGTAGCGCGCGCCACAGGGGCGTCCAGGGTCAGGACCACGCGCTGCTCATGCGTCCGCAGGCTGACCACGGCCTCACCCAGCTCGGCCTCGAAACGCGCGCCCTTGAGCCGCGCCGGAGCGGAGGTCGCCTCCAGGCTCATCAGCCGGCCGCCATCGACCACCGCGTCGGCGCTCAGCCGCACGGGCCCGTAGTCGGTGGTCAGCAGGAGCAGGCCGTCATCCACCACAATGCGCGGCTTGGCCGCCTCCGGCCTCGGCGGGCGGCGGGTGAATTCCTCGATCAACGGGTCCAGCGAGCCGACGCTGAGCTTGCCGCCGCGATAGCTGGCCCGCATCAGCGGCTCGCGCAGAGTGACGGAGTGAACCTCCACACCGAGGCCGCGAATGGCGTAGCGGACCTCCGCCCGGGCGGAGGCGAAGTCCGGCGCGTCCGGATCACCGACCCGCACCCGGCCGACGAATCCGGTCAGGCCGAAGGCTTCCACATCGGCCTCCGCCGGGATGCCGCGCGACTGCAGCCAGCCGACCAGGGCCTCCCGGGCAATGGTCCTGCGCGCCGCGTAAAGGGTGAAGGCCACGACCAGCAGGGCCACGCCGACCAGCGCCAGGATCAGGCGGGCGCGGCGCGCGGGCGTCGAGGGCGGGACGTCGGTCAATAGGGCGGCTCGGCTGTAGGGACCTGAAGCTCAATAGCGCACTGGCGGCGAAAATGTGCCGCTAGCCGGCGATCCCCTCGCGCCCCACGTTGGCCAGGGCCACGCCGCCGTCGACGGGGATGGTGACCCCGACCACGTAGTCCCCGGCGCGCGAGGCCAGAAAGATCGCCGCCGCCGCCATGTCCTCGTCCCGTCCGATGTGACCAAGGGGGATGTATTTCGAGACCGTCTCGGCGTGGTCGCGCGCGGCACGGTTCATCTCCGAGGCGAAGGCGCCGGGGGCGATGGCGTTGACCAGAATGCGGTCGCGCACCAGCCGCGCCGCCAGCCGCCGGGTCAGGTAGATGAGCGCGGATTTCGAGGCGTGATAGGAATAGGTCTCCAGCGGGTTGAGCGAGATGCCGTCGATGGAGGCGATATTGATGACCTTCGCCGGGCGTTCTCCGGCGGCGGCCTTAAGCGCCCCATGCAAGGCCTGGGTGAGGAAGAACGGCGACTTGAGGTTCAGGTCCATGACCTTGTCCCATCCGCTCTCCGGGAAGGTTTCGAACTCCGCTCCCCAGGCCGCTCCGGCGTTGTTCACCAGGATGTCGAGCTTCGGCTCGCGGGCCTGGTAGGCGGCGGCCAGGGCTTTCGCGCCCTCCACGGTCGAGATGTCCTGCGGCAGGGCGATGCAGTTCGGGCCCAACTCCTGCGCCGTCGCCTCGCAGGCGGCCGCCTTGCGCGACGAGATGTAGACCCGCGCGCCCTGGTCGATGAAGCCGCGGGCGATCATCCTGCCGATGCCCCGCGAGCCGCCGGTCACCAGGGCCGTGCGGCCGTTCAGCGAAAACAGATCCAGGGTCATGGGTCCCTCCGGTTCCTTGTCCGCCGCCACCCGATCATGGATGGGCTGGGCTCGCAAACCCGCCCGTGCGATTGACTTCGCCACGGCCCGGAGGGCCTATAACAATCGTTTGAATTCGGGGCCGCCCGCCCTCCGAGAGGCGTGGCCCCGGCCGCCTTTCCGAGGGATTTTGCACATGGCCGAGATCAATCCGGTGACCGACCTTTCCCACGAAGGCGAGGTCGCGGTGATCACCCTGAATTCGCCGCCGGTGAACGCCCTCTCGGCGAGGGTGCGCGAGGGGTTGTTCGAGGGCTTCAAGGCGGCCAACGCCTCCGACGCCAAGGCCATCGTGCTGATCTGCGAGGGCCGCACCTTCATCGCGGGGGCGGACATCACCGAGTTCGGCGGCGCGATGAGCGGCCCGAGCCTGTTCGAGGACGAGGAGGCGATCGAAGCCTCACAGAAGCCGGTGATCGCGGCGATCCACGGCACCGCCCTGGGCGGCGGCCTGGAGGTCGCGCTGTGCGCCCACTACCGCGTGGCGGTCCCGTCCGCACGGCTGGGCCTGCCGGAGGTCGCGCTGGGCCTGCTGCCGGGCGCCGGCGGCACTCAGCGGCTGCCGCGCATCGTCGGCGTCGAGAAGGCGCTGGAGATGGTCACTTCCGGCCAGCATGTGCCGGCGAAACAGGCCGCGGCCATGGGTCTGGTCGACGAACTGGTCGAGGAGGGCAAGCTGCGCGAGCAGGCGATCGCCTACGCCCGCAAGGTGGCGGCCGAGGGCCGGCCGCTGGTGAGGGTTCGCGACAACGACGCGAAGGTGGCGGCCGCCCGCGGCCGGCCGGAAATCTTCACGGAGTTCCGCAAGACGCACGCCCGCAAGCTGCGCGGCTTCCTTGCCCCCGAGAACAACATCAAGGCCATCGAGGCGGCGGTGAACCTGCCGTTCGACGAAGGGCTGCAGGAGGAGCGCCGGCTGTTCATGGAGCTGATGATGGGGCCGCAGTCGGCCGCCCAGCGCTATTACTTCTTCGCCGAGCGGACGGCCCAGAAGATCCCAGACGTGCCCGACGACACCCCGACCCGCCCGATCGCCAAGGTCGGGGTGCTGGGGGCCGGCACCATGGGCGGCGGCATCTCGATGAACTTCCTCAACGCCGGCATCCCCGTGACCATCGTCGAGGTGGCGCAGGAGGCGCTCGACCGTGGCGTGGCCACCATCCGCAAGAACTATGAGCGCACCGCCGCCCGTGGCGGCCTCACCGCCGAGCAGGTGGAGGAACGCATGAGCCGGCTCACCGGCTCTCTGGACAAGCAGGACCTGGCCGGCTGCGACCTCGTCATCGAGGCGGTGTTCGAGCGCATGGACATCAAGAAGGCGGTGTTCGCCGAGCTCGACGCCATCGCAAGGCCCGGCGCGATCCTCGCCACCAACACCAGCTACCTGAACATCGACGAGATCGCCTCGGCGACCGGCCGGCCGCAGGATGTCATCGGCCTGCACTTCTTCTCGCCGGCCAACGTCATGCGCCTGCTGGAGGTCATCCGCGCCGACCACACCGGCAAGGACGTCATCGCCACGGCCATGAAACTGGCCAAGCAGATCGGCAAGGTGGCGGTGCTGGCGGGCGTCGCCCCTGGGTTCATCGGCAACCGCATGCTGTCCGCCCGCCAGCGGGAGGCCAACAAGCTGGTGCTGGAAGGCGCCCTGCCCTGGGACGTCGACCGGGTGCTGTATGACTTCGGCTTCCCCATGGGCCCGTTCGCCATGGCCGACCTGGCCGGCCTCGATATCGGCTGGGTGAGGGAGACCTCGAAGGGCGAGACCCTTCGCGACGTGCTGTGCGAGATGGACCGCCGGGGCCAGAAGACCTCAGCGGGCTTCTACGATTACGACGCCGACCGCAACCCGCGCCCCTCGCCGGTCACCGAGAAGATCATCGCCGACTTCATGGCCAAGGCCGGGACCCAGGCGCGGCAGGTGTCGGACGACGAGATTCTGGAGCGCTGCGTCTATCCGATGATCAACGAGGGCGCGAAAATCCTCGAGGAAGGCAAGGCGATCCGCGCCTCCGATATCGATGTGGTCTGGGTGAACGGCTACGGCTGGCCGGTCTATCGCGGCGGGCCGATGTATTACGCCGACCAGATCGGCCTCGATAAGGTGCTGGCGGCGATGCGCGGTTTCCATGCGCGGCTGGGCGATGATTTCAAGCCCGCGGCCCTGCTGGAGCGGCTGGCGGCCGAGGGCAAAAAGTTCTCCGACCACAATGCCTGACCTGTCGGCCGGCCCCGGAGCGCCTATCTAGAGAAGCCGTTCCGCCGGCGCGGCCGCGCGCCGGCGTCCGATTGCCGATCCCGAAAGGACCGCCGTGCCCATCGACGCCCTGTTCCAGCCCCTGACCTTCCGGCACGGCCCGGCGATGAAGAACCGCTTCATGCTGGCGCCGCTGACCAATACCCAGAGCTATCCGGACGGGCGGCTGTCGGACGAGGAGTTCCACTGGCTGACCCTGCGGGCCAAGGGCGGCTTCGGCCTGGTGATGACCTGCGCCAGCCATGTGCAGCGGGTCGGCCAGGGCTTCCCGGGCCAGCTCGGCATCTTCGGCGACGAGCACCTGGAAGGGCTGAGCCGGCTCGCGTCGGCGCTGAAGGCGGAGGGCGCGGTCGCGGCCGTGCAGCTCCACCACGCCGGCAACCGCTCTCCCGCGGAACTGGTCGGCCAGCCGGTCTGCCCGTCCGACGATCCCAAGACCGGCGCCCGCGGCCTGTCGCTGGCCGAAGTCGAGCAACTGCGCGAGGACTTCATCGCCGCCGCGGTGCGGGCCGAGCGCGCCGGCTTCGACGGCGTCGAGATCCACGGGGCCCACGGCTACATCCTGACCCAGTTCCTTTCGTCCGAGATCAACCGGCGGGAGGACCACTATGGCGGCAGCCTGGAGAACCGGGCCCGGCTGATCTTCGAGATCATCGACGGCGTCCGCGCCCGGTGCCGCCCGGACTTCCTGCTGGGCCTTCGGCTGTCGCCGGAACGGTTCGGCCTCCAGCTGGCCGAGGTCCGCGAGGTGGCGCAGCAGGTCCTGCGCGACGGCAGGATCGATTTCCTCGACATGTCGCTGTGGGACTTCGCCAAGGAGCCCAACGAAACAGAGTTCCAGGGTCGCACGCTGATGTCCTACTTCACCGAGCTCGACCGCGGCGGGGTGCGGCTGGGTGTCGCCGGCAAGATCATGACGCCGGCCCAGGCCGCAGAGGTGATCGCAGCCGGCGCCGACTACGTGCTGCTCGGCCGGGCGGCGATCCTGCACCACGACTTTCCGGAGCAGACCCGGCGCGACGCGGCCTTCGGGCCCGCGAGCCTGCCCGCCGATCCCGGGCGCCTGGCGGCGGAGGGGGTCAGCCCGACCTTCCTCGACTACCTGCGGCGGTCCTTCCCCGGCTTTGTCGCCGAAGCCGAGCCGGTCGATGGCTAGCCCAAAAGATTTTTCATTCGATAATTGATTTTCGATTGGACGGGTTTATATTGCGAGTCATTCGCAATTAGGACCCGTCGCGATGCGCACCGCGAAGAAGACAGCCAGCTACTCCCTGATGCACCTGACGGTGGCGTTCGGCGTCGCCTATGCCCTGACCGGGAGCTGGAAGGCTGCACTGGCCATCGGCACCATCGAGCCGATCTTCCAGACCGTGGCCTTCGCGGTGCACGAGCGGGTGTGGACGCGCCTGGACCTGCGGACGAAACGCGACGCGACGGCCGCCGCCGCGGCGGCCTAGACCAGACGAGGAGAGGATCATGACGATCGGCATCAACACCGGCCTCGACGGCAGGGCGCGCGACACGGTCGCGGCCGGGCTCTCGACGCTGCTGGCGGACACCTATGCGGTCTATCTGAAGACCCACGGCTACCACTGGAATGTCCGCGGCCCGAACTTCGCCTCGCTGCACGCCCTGTTCATGGAGCAGTACACCGAGATGTGGGCGGCCATCGACGACGTCGCCGAACGGATCCGCGCCCTCGGCGCCCTGGCCCCGCAGGGCTATCGGACCTTTTCCAACCTCTCGGGCATCCAGGACGGCGACGCCGAACAGAGCGCGGAGGCGATGCTCGCGGAACTGGTCAAGGACCACGAGACTCTGATCCAGACGGCGCGCAATGTCCTGCCGACAGCCCAGGAGGCCGCCGACGAGGTCACCGTCAGCCTGATCTCCGACCGGCTGACCGCGCACGAGAAACACGCCTGGATGCTCCGGGCGAGCCTGGGCGCCAAATAGGCCGCGCCGGGGTTCCCGCCGGCGGAAGGGGGCCCCATGCCGGCCGACCGGGTCGAGGCGATCGATTTCACCGGTCAGGGGGTCCCGCTGGTCCGGGGTCTCCTCGACACCGACCTCTACAAGCTGCTGATGCCGCAGGTCATCTGGCGGCGCCATCGCAGCGTGCCGGTGACCTTCTCGCTGGTCAACCGCACCCGACCGGCGATCCGGCCGAGATCGCCCGCTATCGCCGGATTTTCAGCGAGACGCAGGCCGCTTTTCGCCAGCCCGAGGTCTAGGTCGCGCGGCCCTCGCGGCCTATCCTGGCCGGCCGCCGCCTGCGAAAAGGACGATCCTCCATGGACATGACGCCGCCGCCCGTGATGTCCGAATCCGTCGCCGCCGGTCCCGTCCGCGCGGCGGCCGGGAACCCTCCGGCCGTGCAGCCGGTTCGGGACGCGCGAGGCGGCGCGGTGAGCGACAACCCGAAATCCTTCTATACCGGCTGGCTGCTCGATCCGCGGGATCGCGCGCGGCTGCTGGAACGGTTTCCGCCCCGCTATCCCGAGGTGGTCGCCCACCACGTCACCCACACCTTCGGCGACCGCCAGGCCAGGCTGCCGACCGAAACCTCCGGCGAGATCGTCGGGATCGCCGACGACGGACGCGGCGTGCAGACGCTGGTGGTCCGCATCGGCGGGACCACCGACCGCTGGGACGGGTCGACCTACCACATCACCTGGTCGCTCGCGGCCGGCCGGCGGGCGCGCGAAAGCAACGACATTCTGGCCGGAAAAAGCTGGACGCCCCTGGCCGAACCGATCCCGGTGAAGCTCGAGCCGCGTCCGTTCGGCGAGTGAAGGCTCGACAGCACCGCGGACGGCGTGGCGAGATGGCGCGGACGCCGTGTGCAGCCGTCCCTGAGGTCCCGTCCGTGCCGAAGCTGCTCCTCCCCCTGGCGATCGCCGCGACCGCCCTGGCCGGATGCCAGGGCAAGGTGCAGCGTCCCGCCTGCCCCACCGGACAGCACTGCCTGGAATACGGCATCGAGCTGGAGCCGCTGACCCTCGACCCGCACAAGTCGAACCTGCTCAGCGAATCGCGGGTCATCGGCGACCTGATGATGGGCCTTGTCACCGAAGCGGCGGACGCCAGCCCGACGCCCGGCATGGCGCGGTCCTGGGAAACCAGTCCCGACGGTCTGACCTGGACCTTCCACCTGCGCGAGGCGCGGTGGTCGGACGGTCAGCCGGTCACCGCCGACGACTTCGTCTTCGGGCTGCGGCGGCTGCTGGCCCCGGAGACCGCCTCGATCTACGCCTACCTGGCCTACATCGTCCAAGGCGGCGAAGCGGTGAACAACGGCAGGGCCGGCCCGGAAACCCTCGGCGTGCGGGCGCTGGGCCCGCGCACCCTGCAGATCGTGCTGGAGCACCCGGCGCCCTATCTGCCGCAGCTGCTGATGCACCAGAGCTTCTACCCGGCGCCGGCGCATGTGGTGGCGAAGTTCGGCGACGCCTGGGTCCGGCCCGGCAACTACGTCTCCAACGGACCCTACAAGCTGGTTTCCTGGCGGCTGGGCGACCGCATCCAGGCGGTGAAGAACCCCCACTTCTTCGAGGCCGACAAGGTCTGCCTGGACCGGATCAACTACTACCCGACCCCGGATGCGGTGTCGGCCGAACGGCGCGTCCAGCGCGGCGAACTCGACATCAACACCACCTTCCAGTCCAACCGCTACGAGCGGCTGAAGCGGACCATCCCGGACCACGTCCGCACCCATGTGGCGCTGGCCACCTCCTACTTGTCGTTCAACACGCGGGACGTGGCGCCGCTGAAGGACCGGCGGGTGCGGCGCGCCCTGTCGGAAGCGATCGACCGCGACTTCATCACCCGCAAGCTGCTGCGCGCCGGTCAGGCGCCGGCCTACAGCTTCGTGCCGCCGATCATGGCCGGCTACGCGCCCGGCCCCCGGACGGCCTGGGCCGACAAGTCGTTCGAGGCGCGGCAGGCTGAGGCCAGGGCCCTGCTGGCCGAGGTCGGCTACGGGCCAACTAAACCGCTGAAGCTGGAGATCACCACCGCCAACAACACCGACTCGCTGCTGCTGATGGAGGCGATCCAGGCGGATTGGCGGTCCATCGGGGTCCAGGTCAGCCTGCAGCAGAACGAGGGCGCGATCGCCTTCGCCGCCTATCGCGAGCGCAACTTCGAGGTCGGATCGATGAGTTGGTACGCCGACTTCAACGACCCGGTGACCTTCCTGGCGCTGATGCAGTCGCAGACCGGCGGCCAGAACTACGGCGACTACAACAACCCCGCCTACGACGCCCTGCTGGCCCAGGCCGACCAGGAGCCGGACGCGAAGATCCGCGCCGGCCTGCTGGCCCGGGCGGAGCAGATCATGCTGAACGACGAAGGCGCCGCGCCGCTGTTCTATCAGGTCACCCGGGCGCTGGTGAATCCGCGCATCACCGGCTTCGTGGACAACGCGCTGAACTTCCACCGGGCGCGCTGGATGTGCGCCGACGGGGCCGTCTGACGCCTGCCGCTAGCGGTAGACGTAGTGGCAGTTCTTCTTGGCGTTCTTCTTCGCGACCTGATGGCCGACGACGGCGCCGACGCCGGCGCCCAGCACTGTGCCCTCGGTCTTCACGCCGCGGGAGGCCACGACATTGCCCAGAAGGCCGCCGGTCACGGCGCCGATGGCGGTGCCCTTGTTGGCCGCGCTGCGCGAGTTCTCGCAGACGAGGACGCGCTTGCGGGTCTGGGCCTCGGCGGCGATCGGGGCGGCGGCCACGGCAAAGGCCGAACAGGCCAGGGCCAGGGTGGTGATGGTCTTGCTTCGCACGGACGGATCTCCTGGATTTCAGCGTGACACGCCGGGCTCATAACCCCTGGCCATGCTGAAGGTTTCCACGGCCCCTCACCGGCCGCGGTCGTCCCCTTGCGAAATCCAGCGCCTCTTCGCGGCCTTTTTGCGGCCCCCGCTCAGCCGCCGCCCAGCCGCCGCAGCGTGTCCCCGACGCGGATCAGCGCGCGGCCCTGGTGGTAGCCCTCGGTCCAGCGGTCGCTCTTGACCAGGCCCGGGGTCATCTCGCCATCGGGCTCCACGCGCGACAGCCAGCCCCCGTGGCGCGGATCGACCTGATGGTCGCGGATGAAGGCCCACTGCCTGACGAAGGCGTTCCAGTACCGTGGAGTCTCTGCCCCGTATTTCTCGTGCATCAGGATCAGGGCGTTCAGGCCTTCGGCCTGCACCCACCACACCTTGTGGGTGCGGGTCAGCTTCCCGGCGTAATCGCCCTCGTCGTAGAAGCCGCCGTGGCGCTCGTCCCACCCATGGGCCAGCGGACGGTCGACCAGCTTGCGGGCCACCGCCCAGGTTCGGGCGTCGTCCGGCCGGCCGAGGACGGTCGAGGCCTCCACCAGCAGGAAGCCGGTCTCGACGTCGTGGCCGAAGGAGACCACCCGCGGGACCGGGGTCCAGTCGCGCTGGAAGAACAGCTGCAGGTAGCCTTCCGGCGTCGCCACCTTGTCGCGGACGATGGCGAACACCTCCTCCAGCCTGACGCGCAGCTTGGCGTCAGGCCAGACCTCGTAGAGCGCGGTCAGCGCTTCCAGCACATGGATGTGGGTGTTCATCGACTTCTGGCCGGCGACGGTGCCAAGCGCGTCGCGCGGGCGATCGGCCGTGGCCGCCAGGATCGGCCGCCCCTGGCGGTCCAGGGATTCGTGGTAGCCGCCGTGGACCGGGTCGTGGGCTTTCTCGTCCAGCCAGGCGAACGCCCGCCGGGCCAGCTCCAGCGCCCTCGGATTATGGGTCGCGTGGTAGTTGGTCGCCGTCGCGTAGATGCCGAAGGCATGGCCGTAGACGTGCTTCTCCCCATCGCGTTCCGGCCGGAACGGCGCCTCGGCTTCCAGCCCCCAGTAGAAGCCGCCGTGTTCGGCATCCCACAGGTGGTTGGCCAGGAACGCCAGGCCGTGGTCCGAATAGCCGGCCCAGGCCCTGCGCTCCTGCGCATACTGTCGCGCCGCCATCGCCGACAGCCAGGTCAGCCGCGACTGATAGACCACGCCGCGGTCGCCCCTGGGGATGAAGCTCCAGTCCTCGGCATAGTTCTGGTGAAAGCCGCCCCGCTCCGTGTCCAGCGCGCGGGGAAACCACTTGCCGACCACCTGCCGGCGCAGGTTGTCGTCCAGCTCGGCCGCCAGCCGGCGGTAGGACGCCGGGCCGGCCGTGAGCTGACCGGAGGGCTGCGCGGCCGCGCCCCCACAGACACCCGCCGCCAATCCGCCCGCGGCCAGGCCCTGCAGCAGCATACGCCGATCCATCGCTTCCCCCTTGTTGTTGACGTCACGCTAAGGGGCGCCGCCATCTTCGCCAAGCCAGCTCCACCTTGCCGCCGGAACGCCGGTATGGGAGCGTTACCGCAAGGCGCGCGGCCGTCGCGCCGGACGCAATCCTGGAAACGCCCATGACCTCCACCGTCTCCCGCCGCACCTGGCTCGGCGCCCTTGGACTCGGCATGGCGGGGCTGCTCGCCGCCGAACGTGAAGGCCACGCCCAGGCCCGGCCCGATCCGGCGCGCGCAAGGATCGATCCGCGCGACGGCTTGAAGATCACCCGGCTGGAGATCATCCCGGTCAACACGCTCCGGACCATCTTCATCAAGATGCACACCAACGCCGGCGTCGTCGGCCTGGGCGAAGGCACGGTGGAGGGCCGCATCGGCACGGTGGTCGCGGCGATCAAGGAGTTGGAGCCCTATCTGATCGGCAAGGACCCGCGCCAGCCGGCCCACCACTGGCAGGCGATCTATCGCCACGCCTTCTACCGCGGCGATATCGTGCTCACGAGCGCCCTGTCGGCCGTGGACATCGCCATGTGGGACATCAAGGGCAAGGCGCTGGGCGTGCCCGTCTACGAGCTGCTGGGCGGCCCCGCCCGTGACCGCATCCGGGTCTACGGCCAGGCGGAAACGGTCGAGGCGACGCGGGCGCTGATGGCCGAGGGCTACACCTCGATGAAGACCAGCGTCAGCCGCAGCCGCGGCCGGCTGTCACGCTATTCGGAGAACCCAGATTTCATCGACGGCTTCGTGGAGAAGGTGGCGGCCATCCGCGAGACGGTCGGTCCCAAGTTCGACATCGGCATCGAGATGCACGCCGACCATGCGCCGCAGACCGCGATGATGATCATCAAGGCCATGGAGCAGTTCCGCCCCTGGTTCTTCGAGGAGCCGATCCAGCACCAGAACCTGCCGCTGATGGCCGAGATGTCGCGCAAGACGACCTTCCCCTTCGCCACCGGCGAGCGGATGGTGACCAAGTGGCAGTTCCGCGAGCTGCTGACGCTCGGCGCGGCCCAGTTGCTGCAGCCGGACATCACCCACTGCGGCGGGATCACCGAGATGAAGGCCATCGCCACCCTGGGCGAGGCGTTCAACGCCGGCATGCTGCCACACGCCAAGGAAGGCATCATCGGGGCCGTGGCCTCGATGCATGTAATGGCGACGGTCCCGAATTTCCTGGCCCACGAACTGCCGAACCTGCAGGCGGCGCCCAGGGATGGGGTGGATCGCAGCTATCTCGGCAAGAGCTACATCACCCGGCCGCTGACCATGACCGAGGGGCACGTCCTGCTGAAGGGCAATTTCGACGGGCCGGGCCTGGGCCTCACCCTCGACGACAACCTGGTCGACAACGAGCGCGGGGTTCCGGAGTGGGAGTTCCCCGAGATGTGGGACAGCTTCGACGGGTCGGTGCTCGACCACTGAGGCGAACGCCCCCGGCGCCGTGGCGCCGGGGGGGGCGGCCGTCGTCAGCCGAGGATCCAGCCCTCGCCCAGCGTCGATAGCTGAACGCCTTCCAGCGTCAGGCGCGAGCCGGCGCCCAGATCGATCACCGTGTCGGCGCCCTGCTGGACCACCGTATAGGCGGAGCCCTGCTCGATCCGCACGCGGTCGCCTTCGGCGAAGTTGAAGTCCAGGACCCGATCGGCGCCACCGCCGGTGAAATGGGCGCCAACCTCGCCCGATCGGAATATCGATGTAATCCTGGGTAGTGGGTGGCGTGATGCGAAACAGCCCGGAGCGGCGCTCCGGGCTGTCGTAAGTTCGCCTCAGGCGTGTGCGTTAGTATCGCATGCGCAAGGTGGCGCCGAAAGTGCGCGGCGCGCCCAGGAAGGCGTCGTAGACGCTGATCGCATCGTTGTTCTCGTCGACCTGGAACGGGCCGTTGAAGCCGACCTGCAGATAGTCCTTGTCGAACAGGTTGTTGCTCCAGAGCTCCAGGCTCCAGCTCTCGTCGCGAGGTCCGACCCCGATCCGGCCGTTCACCAGCACCATGTCGTCCTGGATCTTCGATGGATGCAGGTCCGAGCCGGTGTTGTAGCTGGAGGTAAACTTGCCGGTCAGGTTGGCGCGCAGCATCAGGTCGCCGCCGATCGAGCGTTCATAGGAACCGGCCAGCGACGCCGACCACAGCGGCGCGAACGACATCCGCGCGCCGGGCAGGCGGCGCAGGCTGTTGAACCGCGTGGCGTTGATCAGATCCCCGGCGGCGAACGGCTGGATCTCCGTGTCCGCATAGGTGACCCCGCCCTGGAAGGTCAGGCCCTCAAGCGGCGGCACATAGACGAAGTCCAGGTCGACGCCGCGCGAGATCACCTCCGGCAGGGTCTCCACCACGAAGGCGGTGCCGACGAAGGTGTTCAGCTGGAAGTCCTTGAAGGTCTGGTGGAACAGAGCGGCGTTGAGCAACAGGCTGTTGCTGAACCACTTGGTCTTGGCGCCCAGCTCGAAGGAATCGACGAACTCGCCCTTGAAGCTTGTGTCGCGGTCGGCGGTGAAGTTGGGACCGGCGGCGGTCACGATGATCGCCTGTTCGCGGTCCAGGTTGAAGCCGCCCGCCTTGTAGCCGCGCGAATAGGAGGCGTAGGTCATGATGTCCGGGTTCCAGCGGTAGGAGACCTTGGCCGTGCCGGAGACCTCTTCCTCGGTCCGGGCCTGGGTGACCAGCCCCAGGTCGTCGAAGTCGTTGTTCTGGGCGTTCAGGCACAGGCCGCCGACCAGGGTGGTGGCCGTCGCCAGGCCCACGGCTCCGACCAATGTGCCGAAGGCCGCCTCGCCCTGGTCGCAGGAGGAACCGGTGGTCGAGTAGTCGGAGATCAGCGACTTTTCGTCCTTGGTGTAGCGCAGGCCCACGGTCAGCTCGAGCGCGTCGGTGACCGCGAACGAGTTGTTGGTGAACAGCGCCCAGGTGTCGTCCTTCTGCTTGTAGCGGTCGTCGGACCCGGCGCCCGCCTGGAAGATGCGGCCCGGCGTCAGGCCGATCAGCCCCGGAGCCCCGCCCAGCACCCGGCCGGCGAAATAGGCGTAGTAGTCCGAGCCGTAATTGAGCACCGAGCGGTTCGACAGCACCTCCTTGGCGTAGAAGCCGCCGACCAGCCAGTTCAGGCGGCCCGCCTCGCCGGCCAGCCGCAGCTCCTGCGAGAACTGGTCGAACTCGACCGCGTTGGTCCCGTCGTTCGGCCGGTAGACGAGATCGGCGGCGGTGAAGTCGCTGTCCTGGCCCGTGGCGGACTTCCAGTTGCGCCAGGCGGTGACCGAGGTCACCTGCAGCGCGTCGGAAAGGTCCCAGGTCACTTCGCCCGAGAGGCCCATGTCCTCGACCTCCTGGTCGGTCGGGCGGTTGGCGTAGCCGAGGCGGTCGAAGGGCGTGCTGGTCAGATCGAGCGATCCCGGCCGCACGGCGTTGACGAAGGCCGCGCGGCTGGCCGGCGACTGGCCGACGAACAGCTGGGTGCCGACGCAGCAGGACTCGTCGCGCTTGGTGTAGTCGCCGATGAAGCGGGCGGTAATGGTCTCGGTGGGCGTCCAGCGCAGCTGTCCGCGCAAGGTATAGAAGTCCTGGTCGTTGTCGGTGTCCTTGCCGCGCGGACCGGGGCCGGTGACGATGTCCTGGTAGCCGTCGCGATGCCGGGCGGCCGCGAAGATCCGCCCGGTCAGGGTGTCGACGATCGGGCCGCTGAGCGCGCCCGAGAAGCCGACCTGGCCGTAGTTGCCGAAGGTGGCCTCCGATTCCGCCTGGACGTCGTCGGTGGGCCCGGCGGTGATGACGTTGATCACTCCGGCGGAGGTGTTCTTGCCGAACAGGGTGCCCTGCGGCCCCTTCAGGACCTCGATCCGGCTGACTTCGCCGAGATCACCGAAGCTGACGCCGTTGCGCGGCCGGTAGACGCCGTCGATGACCACGCCGACCGAGGATTCCAGGCCGGGGTTGTCGCCGACCGTCCCGACGCCGCGGATGCGCGCCGTGACGATGGTCTCATTGGAGGTTGAGGTGACCGTCAGGCCCGGGGTCAGCACGGTCAGTTCGCGGATGTCGCGCACGCCGGCGTCGCGCAGCAGCTCGCCGCTCACCGAAGTGACCACGATCGGAACGTCCTGCAGGCTCTGTTCGCGCTTTTGTGCGGTGACGACGATTTCGTCCACCTCCCGGTTTTGCGGGGCGTCCTGTGCGGCGGCTGCGCCGGCGACGACGGCGGACAGGACGACAGCGAGGGCGGAGGTCTGGAAAAGGGTCTTTGCGCGCATGTCTACTCCCCGAAGCGGTCCGCGCAGGACGCGCGGTTGCGCTTCAACCTTCAATCGCGGGGCCACAGGCGAACCCACGCAAGCGTGGCCTTGGGCCGGGCGGAGGTTCCTGCGCGGCTGTGACCAAACGGTCACATAAAACAGTTGTTTTACTGAAAAACGCAACTAGCCGACGCGCGTTCGGATATCGCTGTTCTTTCTTTTGGGTGTGTGGACGCCTTGCATCAAACCTTCGTGGATCGTGCGTCCGCGTCCGACAAACCGCGCCCCGAATCCGCTGGAAACGGGTAAACGCTTGTCGCATGACGCCAGGTCTCCTCCCCGCATGCCGCCGGAACGCGCGGTTCCATGACTGACGCCCACGCGCCGGAGAAGGTTTCCGAGATTCTCGGCGCGCTCGCCGCCCGCAAGACGCGAAAGGTGGCGGTCCGGGACATCCTGGAGGCGTTCGGCAACCGCGCCTTCGGTGGACTGATCTTCGTCTTCGCCGCGCCGCTTATCCTGCCTATGCCGCCCGGCGTTTCGGCCGTGCTGGGAGCCCCGCTGCTGTTCATCGCCGCCCAGTGGATGGTCGGCCGCAGCACCCTCTGGCTGCCGGAATCGGTGCTCGACCGGACGGTCTCGATGGCGGATTTCCGCAAGCTGCTGCGCCGCGCCGGTCCCTATATGGAAAAGCTCGAGCGTCGGCTGCGGCCGCGCCTGACCTTCCTGCTCAATCCCGTCGGCGACCGTCTGGTCGGGGCGATCTGTTTCCTGCTGGCGCTGATCGTCTTCCTGCCGATCCCGTTCGGCAACATGCTGCCGTCGCTGGCCATCGCCGCCTTCGGCATCGGTGCGGTGGAGCGCGACGGGATCGCGGTGATCGTCGGATGGGTGACGGCGATCCTCAGCGTCCTCATTCTGGCCCTGCTGTCGAAGGCCATCGCCGCAGCCTCGATCGCCTTCGTCACCACCCTCTTCGCGCGCCTGACCTGAGCTCCGCGCGGCGCGCCTGTCGGACACCTGCGGAACGGGACGGGCGGGCTGGCGACATCGGGCGACCCAGGCTGTAGACCTTCCCGCGCGCGTCGTGCGGACACGCGAGGAGAGATTATGACGCTATCCATGCACCAGGCCTCAGCGCCGGTTTTCGTCCAGGGCCTCAAGGGGCTGGCCACGGTTCTGCGCAAGGCCGCCGCCCATGCCGAGGCGAAGGGCTTCGACCCCGCGGCCCTGCTCCAGGCCCGGCTCTATCCCGACATGTTCCCGCTGACGCGGCAGGTGCAGATCTGCACCGACTTCGCGAAGGGCGCCGTGGCGCGTCTGGCCGGCGAGGATCCGCCGTCCTGGGCCGACGAAGAGACGACCTTCGAGGAGCTCATCACCCGGGTGGAGAAAGCCATCGCCTACGTCGGCCAGATCCCGGCCGAGCGCATCGACGGCTCGGAAGACCGTGACATCACCCTGACCCGCCGCGGCCAGACCAGCGTCGTGAAGGGCCAGGCCTACCTGCTCGAACAGGCCTCCCCGAACTTCTATTTCCACCTGACCACCGCCTACGCGATCCTGCGGCACAACGGCCTGGAGGTCGGCAAGAAAGACTATCTCGGGATGACCTGAGCCGCCCAAGGTCAAGCGCCCGTCGTAATGACG